>NZ_JBXUOY010000341.1:0-4989 GCF_057196705.1 Streptomyces sp. ATLC9
CGGCGCCCACCCGACGCGACAGCCGGGCCGTCGGCCTGCCCAGCCTCAGCCCACGGCACGAAAACGGTCCACCGACTCCGTCGGCGGACCGTCACGAAACTTCGAGGTTAGTGATTGAGAAGTGTTCTCGATACCCCCAACGTCAGCCGTGCCCAACAAGCCCATGAAAAAGGCAAGGCTAGTGACGCGTCATCCTGAAAACGGCACGGCCCTACACTCGGTCGCGCCTGAGAGTCGTCTCGCCGAGCCCGAGGGCCATGCTGCTCGTGAGCTGACGAGCGAAGTCCTCCAGGATCGAGGCGTTGGCAGCGAAGAACTCCATGACCCGCTCGGTTCGCTGCTCAGGCGAAAGCTCTTTCAGTTCCTGTTGCCATGCCAGGGCGGCAGCACCGCCATCCTCAACCTCGGCATTCACGATGAGACTCCAGAGCGCCTGCTGGGCGTCCTCACGAGCGAGCCAAGTCATGAACATCTGCTGGAACTGCTCGCTCGTCACAGTGACCTTCGGGTTGCTGGGTGTGGTGGCCACATCTTGGGAAGGCACATCAGCCTCGACCCCCGGGATAGCAATAGGAGGCGTCGTCGTGACCTCGGCCCGCAGGGCCTTCTTCTGGGCTCTGCGGGCCTGCCGCTTCAGCACCAAGGCTTCGCGCTTGGCAACGAAGACCGGCACGGCCTGGGTGTGCCACCAGTGGGCAACGAGAGGTTTTGCGATTTCTACGAGACCATCGATGATCTGGCCCGCGATGTCAGCCACGGCCTGTTGGCCGGGAGTGAGCTGAGGACGCTGATCCTCCACGTACTCGGTGACGTAGACGATCTCGGGCTTGTCTGTGAAACCTGACTCGTCTTCGGCTATCAGGCGGATCTCGACGTGCTTCGGTCCCTTGTCACTCGTCTTGGGAGTGAACCCACGACTCCAGCCTTCGCTCTTCCGCGAGTCGGCGAGACGCTCGCCCTTGGGGATGCGAACAGCTGCTTTGACCTCGTCGTACTCCTGGTCCTCGGCCATGCGTCCTCGTCAGTGCTCGGGTCTTCCTCGGCGCTCGGTCGACGAGGATGCGCGGTAGTAGAACCTCACCCATAACCGTAGCTGTAGCGTCCGACGATTCGGCAGGTTCGGCGAGCATCGCATCAGCCGCCATGGAGCCGCAGGTCCAAGGTTGTCACCAGTCTCCTTGCCGGATCCGCTCGTCGGACACGATCCCGTAGACGTACCGCCCAGAACGTTCGGGGCATCGTGGAATCTCCGATGGCCCCGCGATTGGCCATGCCTCCAGCGCTGACCTGATCTCGTGCCACTGCACGTTGCGCCGGCTCTCGACGATGACCAGGGTGTAGCGGTTGGTCCGGTAGGTGAAGGACTTGCCGGTCTTCGTGTAGAAGACCTCGCCCTGGTGCTCCTCGATCCGAGGCCTTGCAGTCTCCATGTTGGGACCGACCGGCACCGGCTCGGGCGGAGGTGGCGGTGGCACTGGATGCCCTGCCCACCGGAGTCGTTCCTCCAGCGTTGGCTCCCGGCTACTCCGATACCAGGATGCGCTCCCTTGCACGGTGGTCGAGGTGACCGCCAGCTCTGTTCCGTCCGGCAGTACCCCACGGCCAGGCTCTCGGTAAGGCTCCGGAATCGTGATATCACGCCGCTCATAGCCGAGCCTGCTGGCGACTGACGCCAGAGTCCCCATCTGAGTGTTCCCGACGTACGACCACTGGTCCTCGCTGGCATCGTCCGAGAATTCCACGACGCCTACAAGGTAGACCCCGTCCTCGTTCGGGTCCCCGAAGAGCTGCCGTAAGCGGTCGGGTCCAAAGTCGCCCGTCATCTATCCGTCCACCTCTGCATCGCCGCTATCAGATTCTCCGTTGATCAACGCGATCACAGTCTCCCTCGCGGCTGAGTCGCGTGCTGCGCCATCCGGGAGCCGATCACGGCCACCCTACTGGGCACCCTGACGGCTTCCTTGAGTGTGGTTGTCCTTGAGTGTGGTTGAGGGCGGCAGCACGAAGCCGGAGGGCGAGGTACAGGTCGATACCGTCGATCTGATTCCAGACGGTGTCGCCATCCACCTCCGGTGCCTGGGAATCGATGTGGCTCGTCCAGGCTGTGGCGGTCGTCGCGGCCCACGGCACCAGGGGCAAGGCGAAGGGAGCGATGAGCTCCTCCCAGGTGAGGTTCTGCCAGTTCTGGGCATGGGGGGGCGAGGTGGATGCGTTGAAGTGAGATCGCCGCGAACTGGCAGTCGTCTCGGTCCTCCTCGGCGACGTATTTGTAGTACCGCTCCAGCTGTTCAATTCCGAGGCCAGTAAGCAGCTTCACTTCGACGACAGCGACAACCTGACCGCTCGCCTCCAACACCAGGTCGGGTCGATCCGATGCCCTCCGGCCCCGCGACTTCGAGTCCTCCCAACGAACCTGGAGCGGGCCAATAGCCTCGATCCCGAGTACTGAGCGGGTGATCGCCTGGTCGGCATTCATGAGGGTGGCGAGCAGATCGCTCCACGCGTTCTCGCTGTTGATCGAGAGCAGGAAGCGAAGGTCCGGGAGACTGCTCACTCGCTGTCCTCTCCCAGCTCCGCACCGATGTTGAGCACGCGGATCCCGGACTGCGGCTGAGGGTCCGCACCCCGATTCCCTGGGATGCGGACCCTTTTGTATTGACGGCCCTCCGGGAGACCGGGAACGCGGCGCTGGAGTGGGACGTCTACAGAGGCCCGCGGCTCACACCCGGTGGTGCGGTGGAGGGCTGGACTGCCAGGGAGTGCGACGAGCGCGGGCTCGCCGCACTGCTGCACCAAGAGGGCGAACCCGTCGTGGTCCTGGACGGCCGCGCCGAACTCGGACCGCGGGCGCTGGGCAACCGGAGCATCATGGCCCCGGCCACGTCGCCGCGTATGAAGGACCGCCTCAACGAGATCAAGGGGCGCGCGAACTACCGACCGGTGGCGCCGATGTGCCTGGAGTCCCACGCCGCCGAGGTGTTCGCCCCGGGCAACACCGACCCGTACATGATCTTCGACCACAAGCTGCGCTCCGGTTGGGCGGAGAAGATCCCGGCTGTGGTCCACCTGGACGGTTCGGCCCGCCTGCAGACGATCGATCCGGCCGCGCGGGGTTCGCGGGCCGGGGTGATCCTCCACGAGTACGCGAAGCTCAGCGGAATCCCGGTGCTGTGCAACACCAGCGCCAACCTCTCCGGCCACGGACTCTTCTCCAGCGTGGAGTCGGCCATGGAATGGGGCCGGACCCCGTACGTCTGGTCGGACGGAATCCTCTACACCAACCGAAGGAACGCATCGTGAGTGATCTGACGAGTGCCGACGACTGCCCCGTCAATGCACACAACGAGTGGGACCCGCTGGAAGAGGTGATCGTCGGCGTAGTCGACGGCTCCTACTTCCCGCCCCGGCACATCGCGCAGGACGCGCCCCTCTCCCACGAGCAGCGCGCCGTGTTCCACGCCAACGCCGGACGGCCTTTCCCGAAGGAGCGGATCGACGCGGCCCGCGCCGAGCTCGACGGCCTGGCGGCCATCCTGGAGGCCGAGGGTGTACGGGTGCGCCGGCCCGAACCCCAGGACCAGTCCGCGGAGTTCGGGGCACCGGGGTGGACCAGCACCGGTCTGTACGACGCGATGCCGCGCGACGTCCTGCTGGTCTTCGGGAACCAGATACTGGAGTGCCCGATGGCCTGGCGGTCGCGCTACTACGCCACCTCCTCCTTCCGGAAGCTGCTCAAGGAGTACTTCAGGGCCGGTGCGCGGTGGAGCGCGGCGCCGAAGCCGGAACTTCCGGAGGAGCTCTACGAACAGGACTGGACCGATCAACCGGACGGCGAGCCCTTCCGGTCGGTCATCACCGAGTTCGAGCCGACCTTCGACGCCGCGGACTTCATCCGCTGCGGCCGCGACATCTTCGCCCAGCGCAGCCACGTGACCAATATGATGGGCATCGAGTGGGTGCAGCGCCACCTGGGCGACGAGTACCGGGTCCATGTCCTCGACCTGCACGACGACCACCCCATGCACATCGACGCGAGCCTGATGCCGCTCGCGCCCGGCAAGCTGCTGATCCACCCGGACCGCGTGCCCGAGGTGCCGAATATCTTCAAGGGCTGGGACGTCATGGTGGCACCAAAACCGGTCATTCCCGACGGTCACCCGTTGTACATGATCAGCAAGTGGATTAACATGAACGTCCTCATGCTCGACGAGCAGCGAGTCGTGGTCGAGCGCCAGGACGAGCCAATGATCAAGGCAATGAAGGACTGGGGTATGACACCCATTCCGTGTGATTTCCGGAACTTTAACAGCTTTGGCGGATCCTTCCACTGCGCCACGCTTGACGTGCGTCGTCGGGGCACCTTGAAGTCCTACTTCTGACGAATCAGTGGATGGTGATTGCATGGCCGACGAGGTAACTCTCCGGGACACGGAGAAAAGCGATGTCCCGGTGTTCTTCGAACATCAACTCGATGTGGAGTCGCTTCGCATGGCCGCCTTCACCGCGAAAGACCCGTCGGACCGTGAGGCCTTCGAGAAGAAATGGACGAAGATCCTCGGCAACGAGCGGTTCGTCAAGAAGACCATCCTCGTCGGTGGCGAGATCGTCGGCCATGCCGTTGTGTTCGAGATGGACGGCGACTTCGACGTCACCTACTGGATCGCGCGGGAGCACTGGGGGCGCGGCATCGCCGGAAAGGCCCTCTCCGCCCTTCTCCAGGAGGTGACTGTCCGGCCGCTCTACGGCCGGGCCGCCTTTGACAACACCGCCTCCCGGCGAGTGCTGGAAAGCAATGGTTTCGTTCTCCTGGATGAGGAGGAGACGTACTCCAACGCCAGGGGCGAGGACGTCAAGGAGCTTATCTTTCGTCTCAGCTAATACTCCAGTCTGACTTTGCGATCTTGCTGCGGACCCGGCTGGAAACGGGTACGGCCACCGCGTGATCATCGGTTGGTGTGTGGACAAACGAAGATCGTGCGGTGGCCGCGG
>NZ_JBXUOY010000342.1:0-4901 GCF_057196705.1 Streptomyces sp. ATLC9
GGGCGCGCCCCCCGACGCTCCCCGGCCGTGCCCGGCGTGCCCTGCTTGCCCGGCGTGCCCGGCCTCCGGGCCGACTGCGGCGGGACCCCGCCCGGGGTCCCGCCGGGGACTGCGCCTGCGCTCACCTTGGATCGCCCCGTCAGCCCGTCGTCCCCGTCAGACCGCTGCCGGCTCGCGGCCGGCGGCGGACTCCTCGGCCTCGGCCACGACGCCCTTGACCCGGCGCAGCTTCTTCATCGGCCCGATCTCGCTGTCGTAGACCTTCTTGACGCCGTCACCGAGGGACTCCTCGATGGTGCGGATGTCGCGCACCAGGCGCTGCAGGCCCTGCGGCTCGACGGAGGCGGCCTGGTCGGAGCCCCACATCGCGCGGTCCAGGGTGATGTGGCGCTCGACGAAGGCGGCGCCCAGCGCGACGGCGGCCAGCGTGGTCTGCAGGCCGGTCTCGTGGCCGGAGTAGCCGATCGGCACGTTGGGGTACTCGGCCTGCAGAGTGTGGATCATCCGCAGGTTGAGCTCCTCGGCCTTGGCCGGGTAGGTGCTGGTGGCGTGGCAGAGCACGATGTTCTCGCTGCCCAGCACCTCCACCGCGTGCCGGATCTGCTTCGGCGTGGACATGCCGGTGGAGAGGATGACGGTACGGCCGGTGGCGCGCATCGCGCGCAGCAGCTCGTCGTCGGTCAGGGAGGCGGAGGCCACCTTGTAGCAGGGCACGTCGAACTTCTCCAGGAAGGCGACGGACTCCACGTCCCACGGGGAGGCGAACCAGTCGACGCCCTTCTTCTTGCAGTAGGCGTCGATGGCCCGGTAGCCCTCCTCGTCGAACTCGACGCGGTGGCGGTAGTCGATGTAGGTCATCCGGCCCCAGGGGGTGTCGCGCTCGATCTCCCACTGGTCGCGCGGGGTGCAGACCTCCGGGGTGCGCTTCTGGAACTTCACGGCGTCGCAGCCGGCGTCGGCGGCGGCGTCGATCAGGGCGAACGCGTTCTCCAGGTCGCCGTTGTGGTTGATGCCGATCTCGCCGGTGACGTAGACCGGGTGGCCCGGACCCACGGTCTTGGCGCCGAGGGTACGGAGGCGGGGGCTGGTCATGCTCAAGACAGTTCCTTTCCGAGGATCCACGAGGCGATCTCGCGGATCGCACCGGCCCCTCCGGGAGTGGAGGTGACCGCGCGGGCTGCGCCGCGTACGACGTCGTGGGCACTGGCCACGGCGACGGGCCAGCCGACCAGGCCGAAGCACGGCAGGTCGTTGACGTCGTTTCCGACGTAGAGCACGCGCTCCGGCGCGATGCCCTGCTCCTCGCACCACTGCTTGAGGGCGAGGTCCTTCCGGTCGACGCCGTGGAGCACGGGAATCCGCAGCTTGCGGGCCCGTGCGGCGACCACCGGGTTCTCCTCCGTGGACAGGATCAGCAACGGCAGTCCCGCGCGGCGCAGGGCGGCGATGCCGAGCCCGTCGCCGCGGTGGACCGCGACCGTCTCCCGTCCGCCGGAGTCGACGTACACCCGGTCGTCGGTCTGGGTGCCGTCGAAGTCGAGTACGACCGCGTCGACGTCGTCGCGGGCCGGAAGCGCGCCGGGGCGCCCGTCCGCCCCGCCGTCGAGCAGCGGTGCGAGCGCGCGGGCGCGGGCGAGGTCGTGCGGGTCGTCGATCTCCAGTACGCGCGCCGGGTCGGTGCGCACCGGTTCGGTGCGGCCGAAGAAGCGGTGCCCGGCCGTGCGGAAGCCGTCGGCGCGCATCGCGTAGGCGGCGCCGGTCTCCAGCAGGTCCTGCGGCCGGTCCTGGCGGCGCGGGCGGTACGCCTTGTCGTGGTTGACGCCGACCCCGCCGCCCGCCGCGTCCCCGGGGGTCTCCTCGCGCCAGACGAAGCCGTGGAAGGGGGCCACGGTCAGCGCGCTGTCGGCGCCGCCGGTCACCGCGGCGGCCACGCCCTCGACGTCCTCGCGGGTGAGGAAGGGGCTGGTGCACTGCACCAGCAGCACCACCTCGGCCGCCCGTCCGTGCCGCCCGGCGTGGACGTCCATGGCGTGCAGGACGGCGGCCTCGCTGGTGGCGGTGTCGCCCGCGATGCCGGCGGGCCGGCGCACCACCTCGGCGCCCGCGCCGCGGGCGGCCTCGGCGATGGCGTCGTCGTCGGTGGAGACGACCGTGTGCGTCACACCCCGCGCCGCCAGGCACTCCCGTACCGCGCGGACGACCAGCGGGACTCCCCCGACGGTGGCGAGGTTCTTCGCGGGCACGCCCTTGGATCCGCCGCGGGCGGGGATCACGGCGAGGACGACAGGGCTGCCGGGACTGCCGGGGCCGCTGAGGCCGCCGGAGGCACTGGGGGACACGGGGGACGCTCCTTGCTGTACTGCGGTCTGAGGGATGCCGGGCGTGCTCACAGCTCCCCCATCCGGCGGATGACCGGCGCCACGCGCTGGACGCCGTGGCGGTACGCCCCGCGCGCCGCGTCCCGTACGGCCGCCCGGACGGCCCGGCGCAGCCCGGAGGCCGGCCGGCCGGTCTCCGCTCCCGTCCGGGGCGCGCCCGAGGGGTCGAGTCCGTGACGGGCGAGGATGCCGGGGAGGTAGCCGGGCGCGGTGGTGGACGTGTAGTAGGGGGCGACCGGCGGCAGGGCGGGGCGGGCCAGGAGCTCTGCGACGCGCTCACGGGCGGCGTCGAAGGCCGCCTCGTAGGGGCCGTCGGCGACGACGCCCTGCCGGGCCGTCCACGCCGGGTCGGCCTTGGGCAGCAGCCCGGAGTCGAGCCGGTCCCAGGAGGTCAGACAGCCCGAGCCGATGAAGTGGTGGTTGCCCAGCGCCTCGCGGACGCCGAGATCGGTGAGGACCGCGGTCGGGATGCCCCGGTGCAGCGACTCCAGGGCGGCGGTGGAGCTGACGGTGACCAGCAGGTCGGTGCGGTCCAGCACCTCGCCCATGTGGCCGTAGACCAGGCGGCAGTTGTCCGGCAGCCCGCCGGGGATCCGCGCCGCGAGCTTCTGGTAGGGCTGCTCCTCGATGTGCGTGGTGTGCTCGCCCGGCCTGCTGCGCAGCTTGACCAGCACCTCGCGGTCGGGGTGGCGGCGGGCGTGCCCGGCGGCGCGGCGCAGCAGGTACTCGCGGTCGGCGCGGGAGGCGGGGACGGAGGGCTGGACGGCGAAGACGACCGTGTACGGCCGCTCGCCGGACTCCCGGTACGGCTCGCCGCCGAGGAAGGGCAGCGCGCACTCCACGACGGCGCCGGCGTCCGCGCCGACACCCTCGTAGACCGCGCGGAAGCGCTCGGCGTCGTGGGCGGAGTTGGCCAGGACGACGTCCGCGCCGTGCCGCAGCAGCAGTCCGTCGGCGAGCTTCTCGTAGACGACCCCGACGTAGCCGGTGACGGTGACCGGGCGGCGATCGCTTCCGTCCAGGCGGTGGGACAGGCCGTGCAGCATCGCCTGGACGGTGCCGCCGACGCAGGAGAGCACCACCGCGTCGTACGCGTCGCGGTCGGCCAGGCGCAGGAACTCCGCGGCCGTCACCTCGCGCAGCGAGGCGGCGCGCACACCCACCTCGTCGAGCTGGCGCGCGGTCGGGGTGGCCCGGCCGCGCAGCAGCAGTCCGTCGATACGCGCGCCGGGAACGACGCGGTGCGCGGTGAGCGCACCCCATTTCCAGCGGGTGTCGGAATCGGCGAGAACGGCGATGCGCGTCGCGCTGTCCGGAGCGCTGTCCGAGGCGTTGTCCGGGGAATCCGATGCGGTACGTGATGGCACGTTGCAGACGCTAGAAAGACATTCCGATTCTCAGCCCAACGCGAACACAACAGACGGTTAACAACACACCGACGGAAAGCCAACCAGCCTTCCGGAGAACGGGGTTAACCGTTCCGACACCTCGATTTCACCTGTCCGTACGCCCTTGGACAGCGTTGACGGTGTTCGTGCCCCTAGCCTCTCCGGAGTGGTCAAGCTCTCCGTCATCGTGCCGTTCCGCAATGTTCGGCCCTACGCCCCCGACACGCTCCGGAGCCTGCGCGCCAACTCGGCCGCCTTCGGAAAAGGGGACATCGAATTCATTCTGGTCGACGACTTCTCGACCGACGGCACCTCGGAACTCCTGGAACGCGCGGAAAAGGAAATCCCCGGCGCGGTCCTCGTGCGCCACCGGCTCCAGGGCGGCGTGGCCCGCGCCCGCAACACCGGCCTGGACGCGGCGCGCGGACGGTACATCGCCTTCCTCGACGGCGACGACTGGGCGGCCCCCGGCCACTACCGCGAACTGCTCGCCGCCGCCGAGGCGCTGGGCTGCGACTTCCTCCGTACCGACCATGTGCGCAGCACCGGCCGCCGGCGCACCCTGGCCCGGGCGCCCGAGGGCCGCCGGGGCAGAGTGCTGGACCCGCGCGACGCCATCCTCCCCGCGCACCGCACCACCGCGGTCGACTACGCCTACGCCTGGGCCGGCGTCTACCACCGGCGGCTGC
The DNA here is from genome assembly GCF_057196705.1 of Streptomyces sp. ATLC9. NCBI lineage: Bacteria > Bacillati > Actinomycetota > Actinomycetes > Kitasatosporales > Streptomycetaceae > Streptomyces > Streptomyces sp. ATLC9. The sequence continues at coordinate 4,456 of NZ_JBXUOY010000342.1, forward strand.
TGGACTCCGGCCTCCTGCGTTTCCACGACGGTCTGCACACCGCCGAGGACCGGCCCTGGATCTGGCGGCTGCACCGCGAGGCGGCGTCCTTCGCCGTGGTCGGCCTGACGGGCCTCTTCTACCGGCGCGGGGTGGCCACCTCGCTCACCCGGACCGGCGACGAGCGGCAGCTCGACTTCCTGCGCGCCTACGACCTGCTGGTGGAGGAGACCTCCCGGGACCGGGAGGCCGCCGCGCTGCTGCCGAAGGCCGTGCGCACCTACTGCGCGGTCATCCACCACCACCTGACCGGCGACCGCTTCGAGCCGCGGCTGCGCCGCACCCTGCGCGCCCGCTGCGCGGCGGCCCTGCGCCGGATGCCCGGCGAACTGGTGTCGCAGGCGCTGGACTCCATGGGCGCCGAGCGCGCCGCGCCGCTGCGCCGGCTGCGGCGCCGCCCCGCCGTG
>NZ_JBXUOY010000343.1:0-4830 GCF_057196705.1 Streptomyces sp. ATLC9
CGCCGGGCGCAGACCGCTCGCGCCCCGACGCGCCCCCCCGGGCGGTCGCCCCGGCCCCCAGGGGCCGGCGCGGCCCCGCGCCCGAAGCCCTCTCGACTGGCTCGCCGTCCCGGCCGAGGGGGTTCGGCGCTTCCCGGGCCCGGTCAGGCGCGCGGGTAGCGGGTCAGCCAGCCCGGTGAGCCGGCCGGGGCGGCCGGGCTGTGGAGGGCGGGCCCCTGGGTCATCTCCATGGCGAAGTCGTCGGCCAGTTCCAGGATGGTGGCGCGTCCCTCCAGTTCGGCGACCCAGTTCGGCGGCAGGGCGGTCTCCCCGTGCATCACGCCCAGCAGGTTGCCGCAGACCGAGCCGGTGGAATCGGAGTCACCACCGTGGTTGACCGCCAGCAGCAGGCCGTGGCGCACGTCCTCGGCCACCAGCGCGCAGTACACACCCATCGCCAGCGCCTCCTCCGCCGTCCAGCCCTCCCCCAGCGACTCCACGCGCTCCGCGCCCGGCAGTCCCTGGCGCACCGCGCCGAGCGCGTGCTTGAGGGCGTCCGTGGTCTCCTCGTGGCCGGGGCGGGCCGCCAGATGTGCCAGGGCCCGCTGCACCGCGGCGTCCAGGCTCTCGCCCCGGGCGACGGCGTGGACGATGACGGCGAAGGCCGCCGCCGCCAGGTATCCCGTGGGGTGGCCGTGGGTCTGGGCGGCGCACTCGGCGGCGAGCTGGAAGACGAGTTGCGGCTCCCAGCCGACGAGCAGCCCGAAGGGCGCGGAGCGCATGACGGTGCCGCAGCCCTTGGAGTCGGGGTTCTTCGGGGCCTCCAGCGTGCCCATCCGGCTGTCGGCCAGCCCGGTCAGACAGGCACGGCCGGGGGCTCGCTGCGAGTACAGCCACTCCTGGCGGGCCAGCCAGCCGTCCTCGGTGCGGCGCTCGTCGGGCCCCCAGTCGCGCTGGGTGGCGGCCCAGCGCAGGTAGGCGGCGTGCACGTCGGTCGGCGGATGCCAGGCTCCGGTGTCGCGCCGTACGTGGGCGCGGATCAGGCCGTCGACGGTGAACAGGGTCATCTGCGTGTCGTCGGTGACGGCGCCGCGCCGCCCGTAGGCGGGCACGTAGTCCGTCACACCCTGGGAGCCGTGGGCGGTCCTGATGGCGTCGAGCGAGTCGAACTCGACTCCCGCGCCGAGCGCGTCGCCGATCGCGCCGCCGAGCAGGCAGCCGCGTACCCGGCTGCGGAAGTCCTGCTGCTCGGTGCGGCCCCAGATGCCACCGCCAGGTGTCGAGGTCACCGTGCCGTCCCCTCCCGTTCGCCCCTCGGCTCTCGTCCGCTCCGGTCCGTTCCCGTGTCCTGTCCCCGCCGGTTTCGGACCGCACTTTAATCCAGGGTGCGCGGACGGAGGCGGCCCGGAGGTGGACGGGGGCCGGAGATCCCGGGAAGACGGCCGGAAGTCGCCCCGTCCGGGCCGGGCCGGCGCCCGGATCCGTGACGGGGACGGCGGCCCTCAGTCCTCCAGCACCGGCAGCAGCTCCGGCAGGCGCCCGCCGGACGCCTCGGCGGCCCGTACGCGCTCGCCGGGGACCTCGCCGTAGGTCGTGGTGCGGGGGCGGGCCGGACGTCCGGCGGCCTCGGCGATGGCGACCAGGTCCCGGACGGATCTGTAGGAGCCGTAGGAGGAGCCGGCCATCCGGGAGATGGTCTCCTCCATCAGCGTGCCGCCCAGGTCGTTGGCGCCCGAGCGCAGCATCTCGGCCGCACCCTCGGCGCCCAGTTTGACCCAGCTGGTCTGGATGTTGGTGATGTGCGGGTGCAGCAGCAGGCGGGCCATGGCTGTCACCGCGCGGTTGTCGCGGACCGTCGGCCCGGGGCGGGCGATGCCGGCGAGGTAGACCGGGGCGTTGGTGTGGACGAACGGCAGCGTCACGAACTCGGTGAAGCCGCCGGTGCGCTGCTGGATCTCCGCCAGCAGCCGCAGGTGGCCCAGCCAGTGCCGGGGCCGGTCCACATGCCCGTACATCATCGTCGAGGACGAGGGCAGGCCCAGCTCGTGCGCGGCGGTGACCACCTCGACCCAGGTGGCGGCCGGCAGCTTGCCCTTGGTGAGGATCCAGCGCACCTCGTCGTCGAGGATCTCGGCGGCCGTGCCGGGGATGGAGCCGAGCCCGGCCTCCTTCGCCGCCGCCAGCCAGTCGCGGACCGGCATGCCCGTGCGGGTGGCGCCGTTGACGACCTCCATGGGCGAGAAGGCGTGGACGTGGATGCCCGGCACGCGCTCCTTCACCGCCCGCGCGATGTCGAAGTAGGCGGTGCCGGGCAGGTCTGGGTGGATGCCGCCCTGCATGCAGACCTCGACCGCGCCGACCTCCCACGCCTGCGCCGCCCGGTCGGCGACCTGGTCCAGGGAGAGGGTGTAGGCGTCGGCGTCGGTGCGGCGCTGGGCGAAGGCGCAGAAACGGCAGCCGGTGTAGCAGACGTTGGTGAAGTTGACGTTGCGCGTGACGATGTAGGTCACCTCGTCGCCGACGGTGTCGCGGCGCACGTCGTCCGCGACGCGGCACACCGCGTCCAGGGCCGGTCCGTCGGCGTGGAGCAGCGCGAGGGCCTGGTCGTCGGTGAGGCGGGTGGGGTCGTCGGCGGCGGTGGCCAGGGCGGCGCGTACGTCGGCGTCGATCCGCTCGGGCGCCATGCCGGGCGCGGCGCTCTCGCGCAGCGCCTCCCAGTCGCCGTACACCTCGTCGAAGTCCGCGCGGCGGTCGGCGGTGCGGCCGGCGGTGTCGATGGTGCGGTGCAGGTCGGTGCGGCCGGCGGAGGTGGCGGTGAAGGCCTCGTCGGGCTCCTGCCAGGGACGGCCGGTGACGGTGGCGTCCTCGCGGGCCAGACCCGTGTCCGGGTCGGCCAGGGCGGTGACGTGGGGCAGCAGCCTCGGGTCGAGCCAGGGCTCGCCGCGGCGGACGAACTCCGGGTAGACGGTGAGGCGTTCGCGCAGTTCGAAGCCGGCGGCGCGGGTGCGGTCGGCGAGTTCGTCGATCTGGGGCCAGGGACGTTCGGGGTTGACGTGGTCGGGGGTGAGCGGGGAGACGCCGCCCCAGTCGTCGATCCCGGCGCCGATCAGCAGCGCGTACTCCCCACCCACCAGGTTCGGCGGGGCCTGGATGCGTGCGGCGGGGCCGAGGACGTGGCGGGCGACGGCCACGGCGGCGGCCAGTTCCTCCAGTTCGGCGTCGGGCATGCCGCCCATGGCGGTGCCCGGCTTGGCCCGGAAGTTCTGCACGATGACTTCCTGGACGCCCTGGTACGCCCGCTGGACGCGGCGGACGGCGAACAGCGACTCGGCGCGCTCGGCGTACGTCTCGCCGATTCCGATGAGGATGCCGGTGGTGAAGGGAACGGACGAGCGTCCCGCGTCCTCCAGTACCCGCAGCCGGACGGCCGGGTCCTTGTCGGGCGAGCCGTGGTGGGGACCGCCGGGCTCGGACCACAGCCGGGTGGCGGTGGTCTCCAGCATCATGCCCATCGAGGGGGCGACGGGCTTGAGGCGCTGGAAGTCCGTCCACGTCAGCACCCCGGGGTTGAGGTGCGGCAGCAGACCCGTCTCCTCCAGCACCCTGATGGCCATGGCGCGCACATAGGCGAGGGTGTCGTCGTAGCCGTGCGCGTCCAGCCACTCGCGGGCCTCGGGCCAGCGGTCCTCGGGCCGGTCGCCAAGGGTGAACAGCGCCTCCTTGCAGCCCGTCGCCGCGCCCCGGCGGGCGATGTCCAGCACCTCGTCCGGGGAGAGGTAGGGGCCGTGCCCCTCGCGGCGCAGCTTCCCCGGCACGGTGACGAAGGTGCAGTAGTGGCAGCGGTCCCGGCACAGCCGGGTGAGCGGGATGAAGACCTTGCGCGAGTAGGTGATCACGCCGGGGCGGCCGGCCGCATCCAGGCCGGCGTCCCGTACGCGGGCGGCCGAGGCCGTCAGACCGGCCAGGTCCTCCCCGCGTGCCCGGAGCAGCACGGCGGCCTCGGCCGCGTCCAGCGCGACCCCGTCCCGGGCCCGCCGCAGGGCGCGCCGCATGGCGTTGGCGGTGGGTGCTGCCTGCCCGCTCGACGAAGTCATGGAAACGAGCATACGAGTGCCTCCGGCACCGGCCGGCAGGCGGGCAGGGGTGTTCCCTCCGCCCGCCGCACCCGCCGTCACGCGGTGTCGGACGGGTTGTCCACAGGTCTTCTCCCGTCCGTCACCCGCTCATGGAAAAGTGATCGGCACCACATCGGAGGCGACAGGGCGGGGGCCCGCATGGACCGGCGCGAGGTACTGAGGCTGTCCGCCGCCGCGGGAGCGGCGAGTGCGCTCACACTCCAGGGCGTGAGCTTCGCGCACGCGGAGGAGCGCGCGGGAAGGGGGATGGGCGGCGAGGAGAGCAGAACGGTCCGCGGCCGCCTGCCCAACGGCGCACCGGACTTCGTCCACCTGCCCGTGGAGGTCCCGGACGGGGTGCGGGAGCTGGCCGTCTCCTACTCGTACGACAAACCGTCCGTGCCCTCCGGCACACCGGGCAACGCCCTGGACATCGGGATCTTCGACGAGCGCGGCACGGCCGCGGGCGGACGGGGCTTCCGCGGCTGGTCCGGCGGCTTCCGCGCGGAGTTCACCATCAGCGCCGAGCGCGCGACGCCGGGGTATCTGCCCGGCCCGGTGCGGCCGGGCACCTGGCACGTGGTGCTGGGGCCGTACACCGTCGCCCCGCAGGGCATGGAGTACGAGGTCACCGTCACCCTGCGGTACGGGAAGCAGGGCCCCTCGGCCCCGCCCGCGGCTGCGCCCGTGCCGGGGGGGGGGCGGGGGGGGGGCGGGGTCCGGGGGGGCGGGCCGC
>NZ_JBXUOY010000344.1:0-4774 GCF_057196705.1 Streptomyces sp. ATLC9
CGGCCGGCGTCGGGACGGCCGCCCTGCTGCCGGCCGTCCTCCTCGCGCTGGCCGCCCTGACGGCGGCCTGCGGAGGCGGCGCTCTCGGCCGCACCGGCGACGGCGGACGGACGGCCACCGTGACGGTCCTGGCGGCCTCCTCCCTCACCGACGTCCTCACCGAGGCGGGCGCCGCCTACCAGGAGGAGCACCCCGGCGTACGGCTGCGCCTGTCCTTCGCCGGCTCCCAGGAGCTGGCCGCGCAGATCCGCCAGGGCGCGCCCGCCGATCTGGTCGTCACCGCCGACACCGCGACGATGGGGTCCCTGCGGGACTTCACCGGCCCGTCCACCGTGATCGCCCGCAACCGGCTCGTCATCGCCACCGCCCCCGGCAACCCCCTGGGCGTCGGATCACCGGGCGACCTCGCCCGCGAGGAGGTGAAGGTGGTGCTCGCCGCCCCCGAGGTGCCCGCCGGGCGGTACGGGCAGCGGCTGCTGGAGCGGCACGGCGTCACCGTGCGCCCGGTCTCCCGGGAGCTGAGCGTGCGGGCCGTGCTGAGCAAGGTGGAGCTGGGCGAGGCGGACGCCGGGCTGGTGTACGCCACCGACGCCGCGGCCGCCGGAGGCCGTGTGGAAGCCGTGCCCGTGCCCGGCGGCTCCGCCGTGCGCTACCCCGCCGCGCCGCTGAAGGACGCCGCCCATCCCGGGCGGGCCACGGACGTCATCACCTGGCTGGGCTCCGAACCGGCCCGCCGTCTGCTGCGGGAAGCCGGTTTCACGCTGCCGTGAACCACCGCACCGCACCCCCCGTACGCGACCGCGCGCCCGGCGCGCGCATCCGCACACCCGCCGCGCTCGGCGCTCCTGCCGCGCTGGCGGCGGCCTTCCTCGCCGTGCCCCTGGCCGGGGTGGTGGCCCACACGCCCTGGCGGGACCTGGCCGGGCAGCTCTCCTCGCCCGACGTGGTACGGGCGCTGGTGCTGTCCCTGCTGGTCTCCGTCCTCGCCCTGCTGCTCTCACTCGTCCTGGGCGTGCCGCTGGCGTGGCTGCTGGCCCGCACCGACTTCCCCGGCAAGGCCCTGGTGCGCTCCCTGGTACTGCTGCCGATGGTGCTGCCGCCGACCGTGGCGGGCGTCGCCCTGCTGCGCGGCTTCGGCCGCGGCGGTCTGCTGGGCGGACCGCTGGAGGCGGTGGGGGTGACGCTGCCGTTCTCCACCGCGGGCGCGGTGGTCGCCGCGGCCTTCGTGGCGATGCCGTTCCTGGTCATCGGTCTGGAGGGGGCGCTGGCCGGGATCGACCCGTGTTACGAGGAGGCAGCCGCCACCATGGGCGCGACCCTTCCCCAGACCCTGCGGTACGTCACCCTGCCGATGGTGGCGCCCTCCCTGGCGGCGGGCGCCGCGCTGTGCTGGGCGCGGGCACTGGGCGAGTTCGGCGCGACGATCACCTTCGCGGGCAACCTGCCGGGGGTCACCCAGACCCTGCCGCTCCAGGTCTACCTGCTCCTCCAGCAGGACCCGGCCGCCGCGTACGTTCGCCCGGCGCCCGTTCGCGGGCGCCGGTTCACCGGCCGCCGCGGCGTCAGTAGACCGGCTTCTCCGGCTCGATCTGGGTGACCCAGCCGACGACGCCGCCACCGACGTGGACGGCGTCGGAGAAGCCCGCGTTCTTCAGGACCGCGAGGACTTCCGCACTGCGGACGCCCGTCTTGCAGTGCAGGACGATCCGCTTGTCCTGGGAGAGTTCGCCCAGCGCGTTGCCCATCAGGAACTCGTTCTTCGGGATCAGGCGCGCGCCCGGGATGGAGACGATCTCGTACTCGTTGGGCTCGCGGACATCGATGATGTCGATGTCCTCGCCCTCGTCGATCCACGCCTTGAGCTGCTGCGGGGTGATGGTCGAGCCCATCGCGGCCTGCTGGGCCTCGTCGGAGACCACACCGCAGAACGCCTCGTAGTCGATCAGCTCGGTGACCGTCGGGTTCTTGCCGCAGACCGCGCACTCGGGGTCCTTGCGGACCTTGACCTGACGGTAGGTCATCTCCAGGGCGTCGTAGATCATCAGGCGGCCGAGCAGCGGCTCGCCGATGCCCGCCAGGAGCTTGATCGCCTCGGTGGTCTGGATCGAACCGACGGACGCGCACAGCACGCCCAGCACGCCGCCCTCGGCGCAGCTCGGGACCATGCCCGGCGGCGGGGGCTCGGGGTACAGGCAGCGGTAGCACGGCCCGTGCTCGGACCAGAAGACCGACGCCTGGCCGTCGAAGCGGTAGATCGAGCCCCATACGTACGGCTTCTTCAGCAGTACGCAGGCGTCGTTGACCAGGTAGCGGGTGGCGAAGTTGTCGGTGCCGTCCACGATCAGGTCGTAGCCGGCGAAGATCTCCATCACGTTGGAGGAGTCCAGCCGCTCGGTGTGGAGGTTGACCTTCACGTACGGGTTGATCCCGAGCACCGTGTCCCGCGCGGACTCGGCCTTGGGCCGGCCGATGTCCGCCTGGCTGTGGATGACCTGGCGCTGGAGGTTGGACTCGTCGACCTCGTCGAACTCGATGATGCCGAGCGTGCCCACACCGGCGGCCGCCAGGTACATCAGGGTGGGCGAGCCGAGGCCGCCCGCGCCCACGCAGAGCACCTTGGCGTTCTTCAGACGCTTCTGCCCGTCCATCCCGACGTCCGGGATGATCAGGTGACGGGAGTATCTGCGGACCTCGTCGACAGTGAGCTCGGAGGCCGGTTCGACCAGGGGTGGCAGCGACACGGAGACCTCAACAGGGTTGGTCGGTGGACGGTTGTTCCTTCGGTAACACTGCCACGCCCGGTCTCATTCCGAGACACCCGGTCCGAGACGCGAGACGATGTCGTCCCAGTAGCCGGGCACGGCCTCCCAGGGGTCCATGGCCTCCCCCCGGCGCCCGCGGCGGGTGCGGTCGGTGAACCAGACGGTGCCCGCCCCCTGCCAGCGCGCGATGCGCACCGCCTCCTCCAGATGGGTGCGCGGCACCCCGTGCACCAGGTGGCAGAAGCGTTCCGGCGGGTGGTCCGCCGTCCACTCGGCCACCTGCGACCAGCGGTAGTCCGCCCACGCCCCGGAGAACGTCACGAGCTGGTCGCCCGCCTCCGCGTAGCCGGCGAAGGGATGGGTGCCGTGCCCGAGGACGATGTGGGCGCCCCCGCCCAGGGCTCGCAGCGCGGCCGTCACCCGGCATACCTCCGGCAGGGCGGCGCGGTCGCCCGGGCAGCGGTCCAGATAGAAGCCGTCCACCCCGTACCAGTCGAGGAAGCGGTGCGCGTCGTGGACCAGCGGGCCGAAGTCGCGGGTGCCGTGCCGCAGGTCCACACGGCCCAGCACGCGCACCCCGGCCTCACGCAGCTCGGCGGCCGCCGCCGCGCAGTACGGGTCGGAGCGCTCCCCCGGCCCGCGGGCCACGTCGAGGACCGCCCAGTGCACCGGCGCGCCCGGGCGGGTCAGCTCGGCCCACTCCACGGGCGCCACCATCGGGTGCGCGTAGCCGGGCACCCCGACGCCGAGGCGGCCGGACGCCGAGGCGACCGGACTGCGCCGGCCGGAACCGGTCAGATACGGCATGCCGCCTCCATCCAGATGTCCGCGAGCGACTCCTCCAGGCCGATCCGGGGCCGCCACCCGAGCCGGTCGCGCGCGCTGCGCACATCCGCCTGCTGCCAGAGGCCGCAGCCGTCGGGGTACGGGGGCGCCTGCGGGCCGCCGCCCGCCGCGTGCTGGTCGTCCATCTCCTGCACCCCGCCGGTGTGGCCGGCCACCCGGCCCAGCACGGAGACCGCCTCGCGCAGCCGCACCGCGCGGCCGGAGCCGATGTTGACCACGCCCTGCGCGGCCGACAGGGCGGCGGCGTGCACCGCCCTGGCCACGTCCCGCACGTCCACGAAGTCGCGCTGGACGGCCAGTCCGGCCAGCCTGAGCTCCCCGTCGCCCTGCTGCATCACCCGGCGCATCGCCTCCGCCAGCCGTCCCAGCGGCGAACCGGTGGGGGTGCCGGGGCCGACCGGGGAGAAGACGCGCAGCACGATGGCGTCCAGCCCGGAGCCCAGCACCAGCTCGCTGGCGGCGAGCTTGCTGACGCCGTACGGACTGCCGGGCCGCGGCACCGCGTCCTCTCCGGTGGAGGAGCCGGCCGGGGAGGGTCCGTACTCGGCGGCGCAGCCCAGATGGACCAGCCGGGCCCCGCAGCCGCTGCGGCGCAGCGACTCGCAGACGGTGGCGGTGGCCACGGTGTTGTGCCGGATCAGGTCCCGTGCGCCGCCGCGGGTGGTGCCGGCGCAGTTGACGACGACGCCGGGGTGGACCGCGTCCAGGAAACGGGTGAGCGCTCCGGGGCTGCCGGTGGACAGGTCGAAGCGGACGTCGGCGTCGTCGCCCCGGCCCAGCGCGGTGAGCTGGACGGCGGGGTCGGCGAGCAGGCGGTCGGCCACATGGCGGCCGAGGTATCCGTTCGCACCGATCAGCAGGACTCTCATCGGGCGTCCCCCCGCACTGCTGCGGTGACGCCGGTGGCACGCAAAACGGTCATCGGGTGTGCTCCTTGTTCGATGGTGCGCGGCGCGCGAGGGGGTGCGCGCCGGCGGAGGAGGTCGAGGGAGGGAAGGGCCGGATACCGGGTCACGGCTCCTCCCGGTGGTGGGCGGACGCGCCGGTGAGGCGGGAGGCGGCGAACGCCGACAGGACCAGGGCCGCGCAGGCGCAGGCCGCGGCGGACACGGCCGCCGGCCCCCAGGCGGCGGCCGGCGCCTCCACCAGGCGGCCCGGGAACGCCG
>NZ_JBXUOY010000345.1:0-4753 GCF_057196705.1 Streptomyces sp. ATLC9
CACCGGCGCCGGGATCGCACCCGGCGCTCGTGCGCGGGGGCGGCCGCGGCCGTTCTCACTGCCGTCCGCGGTCCTCCGCCGGTCTCCGCCGCCCCTGGACCGGAGAGGACCGGAGAGGACCGGAGAGGACCGGAGAGGCCGGGAAGGGCCGGGAGGTGACCGCGCGCCAGGCGGCGCCCGACGGGTGGTTTAGTCCATTCACCTGTCCGGGGATTGTCGCCGGACGGATCTCCCGGAACCTCAACAACGCCCGCCGGCAAGCGGGTTCGCAGGCCCGGGCCCGGTCGGGGCTAGGCCGTTCGGCGGTCCCGGGCGCGATCGCGAAGATGCGAGAAGGCCCCGGCTGACGTGTCCTCACATCTATGGCACCGCCGAATGGGAGGTCGAAGGGATGGCTGGACAGGGTGGACGTCCGCGGTGGACGCCGGACCGGCGAGGACTGGTGCTGCGCGGCGCGGCGCTGGGGGCGCTGGGAAGCGTCCCGTTCCTGCTGGGAGGAGCCCGGGAGACCGGGAGAGGGATGCCGGGCGGTGACGCCGCTCCGGCGGCCTTCCCGGCCGGGCAGGAGGCGGCCCTGGGGCGCTGGTCCCGGCCGGTGACGGGGGACTACCGGGTCTCGGCCGCCTACGGGATCCCCGGGAACTGGCAGGCGGGCCACCACACGGGCATCGACTTCGCGATGCCCGTCGGCACCCCCGTCCACGCGGTCGGCGCCGGCTCCGTGGTCTTCGCCGGCGAGGCCGGCGCCTACGGAAGGGCGGTGACGATCAGGATGGACGACGACTACTACGCCCTCTACGCCCATCTGTCGCGGATCTCGGCGAACGGCGGGCAGCGGGTGGGGGCGGGCAGCCCGGTGGGCAGCTCGGGGGCCACGGGCCGGGTCACCGGCCCCCACCTGCACTTCGAGGTGCGCAGCAAACGCGGCTACGGCTCGGACGTCGACCCCGTCGCCTATCTCGCCCGGCGCGGGGTGCGGCTGTTGTGACCCCCGCCGCGCCCCGCGACCCGGCGGACGGTCAAGGCCCGGTCCGCTGCCGCGGGCCGGGCCTTGACCGTTCAAGGGTGAGTAACGGGACTCGAACCCGCGACATCCTGGACCACAACCAGGTGCTCTACCAGCTGAGCTATACCCACCATGACCGGTGCTCGTGGTGCTTTCCGCACCGGCCGATAAGAGTGTACAGGGTCGCGAGCCCTGCCCGCGCACCCTTGTGCCGTGTGGCCCCGACAGGCCCCACGCGGCCCCGCACGGCCCCGGGAGGGGCTCCGCGGGGCCGGGGCGCCTCAGGCCGCGGCCGGCGGCACGTGCCGGGCCGCGATCCGCCGGGCCGTCTCCGAGTCCGGACCGGGCGCGGGGACGAAGACCGCCTCGCGGTAGTAGCGCAGCTCCGCGATGGACTCCCTGATGTCCGCCAGCGCCCGGTGGTTGCCGCGCTTCTCCGGGCTGTTGAAGTACGCCTTCGGATACCAGCGCCGGGCCAGCTCCTTGATGGAGGAGACGTCGACGATCCGGTAGTGGAGGTAGTCCTCCAGTGTCGGCATGTCGCGCATCAGGAAGCCGCGGTCGGTCCCGACGGAGTTCCCGCACAGCGGGGCCCGGCCGGGCTCGGGGACGTGCTTCCTGACGTACTCCAGGACCCGCTGTTCGGCGTCCTCCAGCGTGGTGCCTCCGGCCAGCTCGTCGAGCAGGCCGGAGGCGGTGTGCATCTCGCGGACGACGTCGGGCATGGTGTCCAGCGCCTCGGCGGGCGGGCGGATCACGATGTCCACTCCGTCACCGAGCACGTTCAGCTCCGAGTCGGTGACCAGCGCGGCCACCTCGACGAGAGCGTCTTCGGACAGCGAGAGCCCGGTCATCTCGCAGTCGATCCACACCATGCGATCGTTCATGTGCTCCAGCCTACGGGGCCCGGCCGGGCGTGCGGCCCCGCTGGGAGGGCAGTCGGGGGGAGTAGGTGTCGGATTCCGGTTTGCCGGGCTCGCCCCGTACGCCGCGCTCCGCCCGGTCGGTGCGTTCTCCCCGTTCTTCCTCTCTGTTCCCTCGCTCCCCTCTGCCTCCCCGGTCGCCCTTCTCCGCGTGCCCGGAGGGAAGGACCGTGCCGGGTGCGGCGGGCTCGGCCGCGGCACGGTCGGCGCGTGCCTCGGAGGCGCGCTCCCCGTCCCCGCCGCCCTCCGGTCTGCCGGTGCGCGCCCGGTAGGCCGCCCGGTACGCCGCCGGGGAGGCGCCCAGCTGCCGCCGGAAGTGGCCGCGCAGCGCGACCGGCGAGCGGAAGCCGCAGCGCCCGGCGACCTCGTCGACCGAGTAGTCGGAGGTCTCCAGCAGCCGCTGCGCCTGGAGCACCCGCTGGGTGATCAGCCACTGCAGCGGCGCGCTGCCGGTCAGCGAGCGGAACCGGCGGTCGAAGGTCCGCCGGCTCATGTAGGCCCGTGCGGCGAGCGTCTCCACGTCGAACTGCTCGTGGAGGTGCTCCAGGGCCCAGGCCACGACCTCGGCGAGCGGGTCGGTGCCGATCTCCTCGGGTAAAGACCTGTCCAGGTAGCGCTCCTGGCCGCCGTTGCCGCGCCGGGGCGGTACGACGAGGCGGCGGGCCAGGGCTCCCGCCGCCTCGGCGCCGTGGTCGGTGCGCACCACGTGCAGGCACAGGTCGATACCCGCCGCCGTGCCGGCGGAGGTGAGGATGTCCCCGTCGTCCACGAACAGCTCGCGCGGGTCGACGTGGACCGCCGGGTAGCGCTTGGCCAGCGTCGGCGCGTACATCCAGTGCGTCGTCGCGGGGCGGCCGTCGAGCAGCCCCGCCGCGGCGAGCACGAACGCGCCCGTGCACAGGCCTATGATCCGAGCCCCTTCCTCGTGCGCCCGCCGCAGGGCGTCGAGGGCCGCCGAGGGCGGCGGCTGGGTGATGGAACGCCAGGCGGGCACGACGATCGTGCCCGCCCGGGAGAGAGCCTCCAGGCCGTACGGAGCGGTCAACTCCAGGCCTCCCGTGGTGCGCAGGGGTCCCTCTTCGCCCGCGCACACCAGAAGGCGGTAGCGGGGAACGCCGGCGTCCTGCCGGTCGATGCCGAAGACGGACAGCGGGATGGAGCTCTCGAAGATCGGGCCGCCGCCGAAGAGCAGTACGGCGACGATCTCGCGGCGGCGGCGCGCGGCCAGCTTGCGCGTCGTCCCAGGGCCGTGCGGTGGCTCCTGGCTCATGGAACTAAGCCCCCCTCAGTCGTCGCGTCCTTCCGGTCCTGCACGTTTCCCCCGCCGTGGTTAGCCAAGATCGAATCTACTGTGTCCGACGAGGCCGACGGGACAAGTTCACCATTCGCTGCTATGTCGACATGACAACTTGGCGTGAAGCGTTCGATCACGAAGCGTTTCACTCGTCGGCGCCCCTGGGAAGAACGCCTTGCTCCGTGGCCGTCCGTCCGCGGGGTGCACTTGTTCGCCTCGATTCTCCCCGCCCTGGTGGGCGGTGCGGGGTCAGCCTCTGGCAAGTTGTGTACCACGGCTGGAAGTTGGCCGAAAAGCGCAGGCGCTCAGAAAGCGGGAACGGGAGCCCGGGAGGCGTGCGCCGCGCACCGGGGGCGGACTGTCGCAGACGCCGTCCGCCTCCGTGCGCCCTCGCACCCGCACGGTGGTCCGGCGCCCCGGTGAGAGCGGGGGCGCGGGGCACCGTGCGGCCGGGGCGGGGCAGGCCCGGCTCGCCGGAGGAGGGGGATCCGGAAGGTCCCGGGCGGGCCCCGGGGAGGCGCGCGGGCGGCACGGGAGGCCGCCCCGGCATTGCGCAACGCTTTCCGCTCCGGCATGCTGCACCGGCAGTGACCGCAGCCTCTGGGCAAGGGGGGAGTGCCGTCGTACCCTCAGGGGTATGGGCTGAGGAAGATGCTTCCAGGACGTATTCCCAGGCACACGTGACGTAACCGATGGCTGGACACGAGATCCCCGACCCCGCGGACCGCAAGCGGCTGGCCGACCCGGCGATGACACCCCGGGCGGCGGAAGAGACGCGCCACTCCTGCGATCCGGCGTTCCGGCACGGGGTCGTGGTGGGATTCGACGGCTCGGTCTCCAGTGAGCGGGCCCTGGCCTATGCCATCGGTATGGCCAGGCGCTCCGATTCCGGACTGATCATCGTCCATGTCGCCAACCGGCTCCCGACGACCGTATGGGCGGGCTGCGAGCCGCCGGTCTTCGTCGACGTCCCCGACCACCGCACCGAGGTGCTGGGCCTGGAGCTGGCCTGCGCGGACCACCTGTCCGAGGTCCCCTGGATCCTCGTCGAGCGCGGCGGCGACATCTGTCACGAACTGGAGGAGGTCGGCTGCGAGTACGAGGCCGACGCCATCGTCGTCGGCTCCACGCACGGCCTCGTCGGCCGGTTCTTCGGCTCGGTCGCGGGCCGTCTCGCCCGCCGCGCGCGGCGCCCGGTCGTGGTCATCCCGTAGGGACCGCCCCGCCGCGTCCTTCCAACTCGCCACGTTCGGACGGGAGTCGGTGAATCCATCCTCGTCCGGAGGTGGATTGTGCGCTTGTGACGGGCATACAGACAGCATCGCGCCGCCGCGCGGGAGGTGACGGTCCCACGCCGGTGGTCCACCGCCGGTGTGATGGGCGACGCCGGTGCGGGGAGGCGGTCCCCTCGTGCGCCCGGTGGCACGTACGGGGGGACCGCCCGCGCGTTCCGCGGCCGGGGGCGCCCCCGCGGCCGCCCCGCCGCCTGCCGCACGGCCTACTCCCCGGAGCCGGAACCCGGGCCGGGGC
>NZ_JBXUOY010000346.1:0-4737 GCF_057196705.1 Streptomyces sp. ATLC9
CCCCCCGCGCCAGCCCCCGCCCCCCGCCGCGCCCCCCGCGGCGCCCCCCCCGGCCCGGGTCGGCGTCCGGCCCCGGTGTCTCCTCCGCCGGGACCGGACGCCCCCCACAGGCCGTGTGCCGAGAGTGCGGCCCCAACCGACATGGTGATGGTGCCTCACGACTACCGCGGGTTCGTCGAACTGCTGCGCGGTGAGGTCCGGGCCGGACGGGTGCCGGTGGAGCGCGTCGACGACGCCAACCGCCGCATCCTGGCGAAGAAGTTCGAACCGGGTCTGTTCGAGAGCCCCCACACCGACCGCTCCCACACATCCACGATCGGCTCCGCCGCCCACCGCGAACTCGCCCGGGAAGCGGTGCGCAGGTCCCGGGTGCTGCTGAAGAACTCCGGCGGGCTGCTGCCGCTGGCCGAGTCGGCGAAGGTCTTCGTGGCGGGGAAGAACGCCGACGACATCGGCAACCAGAGCGGCGGCTGGGACGCGCTGCTCGCCTCCTGGCTGCCGGGCCGTACCGGACACCGTCTGCGCCGCTTCCCGACACGGCCGCCCGTAGCGGCCCGGCCCGGCTCCGGGCCGATCCCGCCGTCGCAGGGTCGGTCCGGAGCCGCCGGTTGGGTGTTTCCTCCTGTTCCGCCCGGGTACCGGGGCCGGGTCGGCGAAGAAGGGACGAGGTGACCATGCGGTACGACACCTTCCTCGGACAGGTACAGGCACGTGCCCGGCTGGACAACCCCGGTACGGCCGAGACCGCCACCCGGGCCAGCCTGGAGACCCTCGCGGAACGCGTCCCGGCCACGGTCGCGGAGAAGCTGGCCGCCCAGCTCCCGCGTGAGATCGGCGAACACCTGCGCAGGGTCGCGTACGCGCCCGACGAGCCGGTCTCGGGCATGCGGATGAGCACCCAGGAGTTCTTCGACCGCGTCGCGCGACGCGCCTCGGCCGACCGCCCCAAGGCGATGCACGAGGCCCGCTGCGTGATCGAGGTGGTCGACGAGGCCACCGGCGGAGCGTGCTCGGCGAAGATCCGCCCCTCCCTGGACGAGGAACTCGCCCGGGTGCTCTTCTCGGGCAGTTCTGGGCACACGTGAGCCGGGGCGGTGCGGATCACCGGTCCGGCGTCCCGGGATCCGCCGGGGCGTCCGCGCGACGACCTCTGAGACGGTGACCGTGTTCGTCTTCTTCTCCAACCGCACCGGATGCCTGGGCTCGCTGCTGGTCAGCCTGGCCGGCACAGCCCTTCTGTTCCTGCTGCTCTACAGCTGCCGGGCTCGCTGACCGCCGGAGTGGCGCGGCGGAGCGAGGTGCTCCGGGCCGTGGCGCCTACGCGGTCCCCGGCGCCGGCAGCGGCTCGCCGCACCGCTCGCAGGCTCCCGGACCCGGCCGCTCGTTCGTCCGGCCGCACGCGGGGCAGACCCGGTCCAGCACGCACGGTCCCTCACCGCCCTCGTCCCAGCCGGGAGCGGCACGTTCCGCGGAGGGTGGGCGCGTGCCCACGCCCATACCGGGCCGCCGGCGGTGGACGGTCAGGTAGACCAGGCCCTCCGGGCCCGCCCGCAGGGCCCGCCGCGAGGTGCGCGGCAGCCACACCAGGGCCTTGGGAACGAGCGCCCGGCGTCCGCCAAGGCCGTCCTCCACCTCCCCGCCTCCGGCGATCACCAGCAGCAGGACGTCCAGATCGTTCTCGGCGTGCTCGCCGACGCAGGTGCCCGGTGGCAGGCGCACCAGATTCGCGTCGAGCTGCCGTCCGGACTCGGCCAGCCGCCACAGCGCCCCGCCCTCGTCCGGCGCCGAACGCGCGATGCGGTCGTCGAGATCGGTCAGGACGCGGGGGGTCTGGTCGGGGGACACCGGCACCTCCGGAAAGGGGCGTGGACGGGCGTTTCGATCCTACGGCCGCCCCGCCCGGCCGCCCCGGCCCCGCCCGCAGACGGCACCCCGCCCCGGCGCTAGGCTCGTCCTTCGAGATGAGACGCAGACGCTCCGTGCCGCCCTCCCCCCTGCCGCAGCGCCACGGGATCGACCCCGTCCGCCTCAGGCTGCCCGAGAACGGCCCCTGGGAGACGGTCCGGGACCACCTGGTCGACCGGCTGCCCGCGGTGGCGCCGGCCCTGATCGACGCCATGCTGGACGAGGGCGCCGTCTGGAGCGCGGAGGGCCCGCTGGCACCCGGCGCCCCGTACCGGCCGGGGACCTGTCTGTGGTTCCACCGGGAGCTGCCCGATGAGGTGCCGGTGCCGTACACGGTGGAGGTGCTGTACCGCGACGACGTCCTGGTCGTCGCGGACAAGCCGCACTTCCTGGCCACCACGCCGCGCGGCCGGCACGTCACCGAGACCGTGCTGGCCCGGCTCCGCCGCGACCTGGGACTGCCCGAGCTCAGCCCGGCGCACCGGCTGGACCGGCTCACCGCGGGCGTGGTGATGTTCACCGTCCGCCCCGAGTACCGCGCCGCATACCAGGGCGTCTTCCAGGACCGGCGGGCGCGCAAGGAGTACGAGGCCGTGGCGCCTCACGACCCGGGCCTGGAGCTGCCGCGCACGGTGCGCAGCAGGATCGTCAAGGAACGCGGGGTCATCGCCGCGCGTGAGGTGCCGGGGGAACCCGACAGCGTCAGCCGGGTCGAGCTGATCGAGCACCGCGGCGGACTCGGCCGCTACCGGCTGGTGCCGGTGACCGGCCGCACCCACCAGTTGCGTCTGCACATGAGTTCCCTGGGTGTCCCCATCCTGGGCGACCCGGTCTATCCGGAGGTCACCGACCCCGCCCCGGACGACTTCCGGCGCCCCCTCCAACTACTGGCCAGATCACTGGAGTTCACCGACCCGGTCACCGGCCGCGCGCGCCGCTTCACCAGTCGCCGCACGCTGTCCGCCTGGGACTGCCCGCGGGCGTGGGCCGCCGGGGCGGGAGTCCCGGCGGCGGGCGGTGCCCGCCCGTCCGGGTGATCGCACGGCCTGCGGCCGGGGAGCCCCCGGGACAACGGGGAAGACGGTCCGGAAGGCCAACCGGCGGAAAGGAGCTGCGAATGAGCGGGACGAGCGGCGACGGAACGGAAAGGGCCGTGCTCTTCGACGTGGACGGCACACTGGTGGACACCACCTACCTGCACACCGTGGCCTGGTGGGAGGCGCTGCGGCAGGCGGGCCGCCGGGTGCCGATGTCGGTGATCCACCGGACCATCGGCATGGGAAGCGATCAGCTCCTCGCCCGTTTCCTCGGCGAGGACCGCGATCCGCAGGAGGCAGCCTCCGTCAGTGCGGCCCACCACACCCTGTACGCCGAGTACTGGCCGCGGCTGGCCCCGCTGGAAGGAGCCGCCGAGCTGCTGAGGGCCTGCGCCGACCGCGGCTGGACGGTCGTCCTGGCCAGCTCCGCGCGCGGTGACGAACTGGAGGCGATGCGGCGCGCGGTGGGCGCGGACGAGGCGGTGACCGCCGCGACCAGCTCCGACGACGTGGAGGCCAGCAAACCCGCACCCGACCTGGTGCGCTCCGCGCTCGACCACGCGGGGGCCGCGCAGGAGCGGGCCGTCTTCGTCGGCGACACCGTGTGGGACGTGGCGGCGTGCGGGCGGGCGGGCGTGCCCTGTGTGGGCGTGCTCTCGGGCGGCATCACCCGGCGGGAACTGGAGGAGGCGGGTGCGGCGGAGGTCTACGAGAACCCCGCGGACCTGCTGGCCCACCTCGACGCCAGCCTGCTCGCCCGTCGGCCCCGCGAGAGCTGAGCCCCGCCCGGCTTCCGCCCTCCGCCGCGCCGGCCCCAGCCCCCGGCGCGCCGGCAGGGGGCTCGCCCGTTTCCGCGACGTCCTGGCCGCACCGGGAGGGCGGGCGTGGAGAGGCGGATCGAGCGGCCGAGCGTGCTCGCCCCGCACCGGATCCACCGGGTCCGCGGTGATCCCGCCGTCGAACGGGGCCGGCCGACCCGGTGAGGGCGGCGGCGGGCACGGGGCCGCCCTGACCGCCGGTCAGCAGCGCACCGGTCCCGGAACGGTCATGCGGAAGGGGCGAACGGCCACCGAGACCCGGGCGGTGGTGCGGGCCAGGGGCGGAAGCCGGCCCGACCACGATGTGACCGCCACTTTCTCCGGACGGGGGGATCCCACCAGGCGGCCCGGGACGAACAGCCGCCGTCCGGCCGAGCCGGAGAAACCCGGCAGGGGCAGCGCAAGGGCCGGGAGGCGGAGCCTTCCCGGAGCGAAGGCCAGCGAGGCGACCGGTCCGTCGTGGTCGGCGACGTGGACCGAGCGGTCCGTCCACGTGAACGAGGCGAGTTGTTTGGGCAGGTCCCAGATGTCCCGGCCGCCCCGCACCGACGCGGCGTCGCTGACCCAGATGCGGTCGATCAGCAGGCCGGCGCGGCGGCCGCGCCGGACCAGGGGGCCCATGGCCAGTTCGTCGTAGACGAGGGTGCCCTCCCGGTACCGTACGAGGCCGACCGCCAGCAGGGAGGTCCCCGCCAGCGGGCGCAGGTCCGGTGGGACGGGCAGTCGGCGGCGCACCGGCAGGAGCGCCGCCCACAGATGTCCCCGGAAGCTCCAGGGGGCCGGAGGGTACGACGGGAGTGGCCCACTCCGAGCGGAAGCGGAATCCGGCATGCCCACGGCTCCTTCCCGACCGGGCCGGCGGTTCGTGGACCGCACCCCGCGGGCGGCGGACCATGCGGGGGCGGGGCCCGCAACGGCGGCCGGGGGGGGCGGGGCGCGGCCGCGGGGGCGGGCGGCCCGGGCGGGGGGGGTGGTTT
>NZ_JBXUOY010000347.1:0-4728 GCF_057196705.1 Streptomyces sp. ATLC9
GTCCGCCACCGCGGCCGGGCGGGCCGTAATGCCCCCGTTGGCGGACCGGTGCTCGACCGCCTGCCGGTACAGCCGCCCGGCGCGGTAGGAGGAGCGGACCAGCGGGCCGGACATGACGCCGGCGAAGCCGATCTCGTCCGCCTCGTCCTTCAGTTCCACGAACTCCTGGGGCTTGACCCAGCGCTCCACCGGATGGTGCCGCGGCGAGGGGCGCAGGTACTGGGTGATGGTGATCAGCTCGCAGCCGGCCTCGTGCAGGTCGCGCAGGGCCTGGCCGACCTCCTCGCGGGTCTCGCCCATCCCCAGGATCAGGTTGGACTTGGTGACCAGTCCCTCCTCGCGGGCCCGGGTGATCACCTCCAGCGACCGCTCGTAGCGGAAGGCGGGACGGATGCGCTTGAAGATCCGCGGGACCGTCTCGACGTTGTGCGCCAGCACCTCCGGGCGCGAGGAGAAGACCTCGGCGAGCTGTTCGGGCACCGCGTTGAAGTCCGGGATCAGCAGCTCGACACCGGTGTCCGGCATCAGGGCGTGGATCTGGCGGACGGTCTCGGCGTACAGCCAGGCGCCGCCGTCGGGCAGGTCGTCGCGCGCGACGCCGGTGACCGTGGCGTAGCGCAGCTCCATCTGCTGGACGGACTCGGCCACCCGGCGCGGCTCGTCGCGGTCGAACTCGGCGGGCCTGCCGGTGTCGATCTGGCAGAAGTCGCAGCGCCGGGTGCACTGCTCGCCCCCGATGAGGAAGGTGGCCTCGCGGTCCTCCCAGCATTCGAAGATGTTGGGGCAGCCGGCCTCCTGGCACACCGTGTGCAGGCCCTCGCGCTTGACCAGGGACTGCAGTGCGTTGTACTCGGGGCCCATCTTCGCCCGGGTCTTGATCCACTCGGGCTTGCGCTCGATGGGGGTCTGGCTGTTCCGGACCTCCAGGCGCAGCAGCTTCCTACCGTCGGGTGCGACAGCGGACACGTCCGGCACTCCCCTTTGTGTTGGTGGCCTTTGAATCTTCGGCGCACACCAGGGTACGCCTTGGCTTGTCGGGTTCAGACGGCGCGGGGCATGGGTTCCACGGACTCCAGCACCGCGCGCAGGTGCTTCTCCACCACGGGCAGCACCTCGGCGACGGTCACGGGTCTGCCCAGCTCCTGCGAGAGCGAGGTGACGCCGGCGTCCCGGATGCCGCACGGCACGATGCGGTCGTACCCGGTGTTGTCGGAGTCGCAGTTCAGCGCGAAGCCGTGCATGGTGACGCCCCTGGCCACCCGGATGCCGATGGCGGCGAGCTTGCGGTCGTCGCCGCGCTGGCCGGCGTTGGAGGGCGCGTACTCGGGTCCGCGCAGCCTCGGGTCGTACTCCTCGTCGTGGAGCGCGGGGTCGAAGTCCAGGTCCAGGCCGCCCGGCTCGGCCCTCCTCCCCGGGCCGCCCAGCACCCACACTCCGCTGCGGCCCTCGACCCGGGTGGTCTCCAGGCCGAACTCCGCGCAGGCGCGGATCAGGGCCTCCTCCAGCCGCCGCACATGGGCGACGACGTCCACCGGGCGGGGCAGCTTCAGGATCGGGTAGCCGACGAGCTGGCCCGGACCGTGCCAGGTGATCTTGCCGCCGCGGTCCACGTCCACCACGGGGGTGCCGTCCAGGGGGCGCTCGCTGTCCTCGGTGCGGCGGCCGGCCGTGTACACCGGCCGGTGCTCCAGCAGCAGGCAGGTGTCGGGGATCTCGTCGGCGAGGCGGGCCGAGTGGACCTCGCGCTGCCTGCGCCACGCCTCCAGATACTCCACGGCGTCCTCGCCGAAGCCCAGACGGACAAAGCGCAGCTCGCTCACGGCGGCTCCTCCTCCGGTCGTCTCGGGTCGCGGCCCGTGTCGTCGCGCTCCCCGGCAGCCACTGTACGGCTCCGGGACGGGGGAGCGGCGGGCCGGTGGCCGCCGGCGGCGGTCGGTGACGGGTCGTCACGGAGAGTCGCCGAGCGGTTCCGCCTCCCGCGCCCACTCACACGTATGGATGAAACCCGCGCGCAGACCCGCGGAGGGGCGGATCGGACGGCTACATTCGCGCCGTTCCAGCAGGGCGCCCCGGCGTCTGTCGTACCCCAAGCCGCGAGGCAGGAGACCGCAAAGCCGATGTCGACGGAACGACCTGGGAAATCCTCCCAGCGCACCCCCAACCGCCAGCTCGCCGCGCTCATCGCCGAGGCCGGGTTCTCCAACGCCGGACTCGCCCGGCGGGTCGACCAGCTCGGTCTGGAGCACGGACTGGACCTCCGGTACGACAAGACCTCCGTGACGCGCTGGCTGCGCGGACAGCAGCCGCGCGGCACGACGCCGGCGCTGATCGCCGAGGTCTTCACCCGCCGCCTGGGCCGCAGACTCACCGCGCAGGACCTCGGCCTGGACGCGTGCGCGCCGGTCTACGCGGGACTGGAGTTCGCGGCCACACCGGGCGAGGCGGTGGACATCGTCGGCGGCCTGTGGCGCAAGGACACCGGCAACCACGCCGAGCTGCGCAAGATCGCCTTCACCCCGGCCGGGCTGGTGGTGCCCAGCCGGGACTGGCTGATCGGCCGCCCCGACGAACGCGTGGCGCGCGGCGAGCCGGCGCCGGAGACCGCGCGGGTGCCCTCCCAGAGCCGCGGCCCGCTGTCGCCGGCGGCCGTACCGCCGCCCCGGGTGGGACAGGCGGCCCGGATCGAGCGGGTGGAGCGGGGCCCGGGGCAGCGGGTCACCGCCGGTGACGTCGCCGCCCTGCGCTCGGTCGGCGAGCTGTTCCGCGCCCTCGACCACGCCTACGGCGGCGGTCACGCCCGGCAGGCGCTGGTGCGCTACCTGGAGCACGAGGCCGAGCCGATGCTGCGCGGCGCCTACGGGGAGCAGACCGGACGCCGGCTGTTCGCCGCGGTGGCCGACCTGACCCGCCTGGCGGGGTGGACGGCGTACGACATCGCCGCGCACGGGCTGGCGCAGCGCTACTTCGTCCAGGCGCTGCGGCTGGCCCAGGCCGCCGGGGACCGGGCGTACGGCAGCTACGTGCTGGTGACGATGAGCAGGCAGGCGGTGTACCTCGGGCACGGCCGCGAGGCGGTGCAGCTGGCGCGGGTCGCCCAGCAGGGCGTCGGCTCCTCGGTGCCGCCGGTCGTCCAGTCGCTGCTGCACGCGGTGGAGGCGCGCGGGCACGGGGTGCTGGGGGAGGTGCGGGCGTGCACGGCGTCGCTGGCCCGCGCAGAGCGCGCGCTGGAGCAGGCGCGGCCGGGCGACGAGGCGCCGCACTGGGCGCGGTTCTTCGGCGAGGCGCAGCTCGCCGACGAGTTCGGGCACTGCCACCGGGACCTGCAGCAGTACCGGGCGTCGGCCCAGCACGCCGAGCGCTCCCTGCAGCTGCGGGGACCGGGCTATGTGCGCAGCCGGCTGTTCTGCCGGATGGTGCTGGCCACGGCCCGGCTGGGGCTGGGTGACGTGGAGCAGGCGTGCGCCCTGGCCGCGGAGTCGGCGCAGCAGGCGGCGGAGATGCGGTCGGTGCGGGCGCACGAGTACCTCAAGGACTTCGAGCGCCGTCTGGAGCCGTACCGGGACGCGACGCCGGTGCGCACCTACCGCGATCGGGTCGCCGCCCTCGTCTGACCCCTCCGGGGGCCTTCCGTCCCCCGCTCCGCGGACCGACCGTGCCGCCGCGCCGCCACGGTCATGTCCGCGTCCCGCCCGGGCGCCCCCCCTCCGGCTCCCCCTCAGGCCGCGGCGGGCAGGACCGCTCCCCGCGCGTACCGCCGGACGCCGAGATCGCGGCCGACGGCCTCCGCGGCGCGACGGGCCGAGCGCAGCGCGCCCTGGGCGTCGGCGGTGTCGCGGTGGTCGCCGCAGACGTACAGGCCGTACAGCACCCGGACCGGGCGGCGCGGATCGTGCGGCGCGGGCGTGGCGGGCACGGCCAGCGGGTCGTGGTGGACGGCCAGCAGCTCCCAGCGGCCGGTCGGGACGCCGTAGAGCCCGGCGAGCTGGGCGCGCGCGGCCCGGTCCAGTACGGCGGCCGGCCCGGCGGCGGCGGAGCCCAGCACCACCGAGGTGACCAGCGCCCGGCCCGGCCGGGCGCGCGAGGGGTCCACGGCGCTGACGACGGCGGTGTACGCCACCGGACCGCGCCGGTCGGCGTCGAGGACGAGCAGCGGTTCGTCCGTCGGCGCAGGGCCGTCCACCGCGTGGTGCAGCACGGTCACCGGGCGGAAGTCCGGCACCCGCAGACCCGGCAGCAGGTCGGCCGCGTCGCGGGCCCCGGTGGCGATGAGCACCGCGCGGCAGCGGACCGTGCCGTGGTCGTGCGTCACCACGGCGTTGGCGGCCACGGACAGTACGCGCACTCCGGTGCGGACGGTGCCGGGCGGCAGCCCGTCCGCCAGGGTCCGGGGTACGGACGCCGCGCCGCCGGCGGGCAGGCACAGCCCGCCGCGGGCGAAGTCGCGCAGTGCCAGATCCCCGATCCGGCTGGAGGTCGTCAGCTCCGGATCGCACAGCAGGGTGCCGAGCAGGGGGCGCAGCGGGCCGTCGGTGGCCCGGGAGGGCAGGGCGCGGGCGGCCAGGGCCTGGGCGGCGGACAGCTCGGGACGGGCGTCCAGGCGTTCGACGGGCGTCGAGGCGAGCCGGGCGAGCTGTGCACGCAGCCGGGCCTGGTCCAGGGTCGTCCCGAGGGTGCCGCCCAGCGCGGCGCCGAGTGTGCCGCCCCGGGGCCGCCGGGCGGCGGTCAGGG
>NZ_JBXUOY010000348.1:0-4708 GCF_057196705.1 Streptomyces sp. ATLC9
GGGCACCACTGTCGCTTCCGCCCCCTCGGGGCCGTGTCGCCGCGGGTCAGGCGGGCGTGCCCAGCAGGGGCGGGGGCGCCAGCCGCCTGGTCAGCAGGGGCAGCAGGCCGTCGACGCGGTGCGGCCGGTGCGCCGCGATACCCGGTGGGGCCGGGGCGAGTGGCACCAGCAGATCCGCCGGGGCGGGCGAGCCGTCGGCGGCGTCGGCCTCCGCGCCGCCGTGCAGCCACAGCGTCAGCATGTAGAGCTCCGGTACTGACAGCAGACGCGGCTGGTAGGCCGCGGGCAGCGTCTCGGCGCGGCTCAGGGCGGCCTCGGCCGAGGCGACGAACGGCCCCTCGCAGAAGTGGGAGAACGTCCAGCCGTCCGCGGTGAGCATCGTATCGGCGGCGCCCACCACGCCGTGCGAGTCCCGCAGCAGGAAGCGCCAGCCCGCCAGCCTGGTGCGGGGCGGCCCCGCGGATGCGGTGATCCCGCTCAGCACGTGGAGCGGCAGGGAGAGGTCCGGGTACACCGGTCCCGTCCGGGCCCGGAGGCCGGGAGGGACGGCGTCGCCCCGGAGGCCGGCGGGGGAACCGAGGGCCGCGTGCACACTGCGCAGAGCGGGTGCTGGGGCCGGTTGGACACGCAGGGGCATGGTGGGTCGCCTCTCGATCGGAGACACGGTGGTGCTCAGCTGCTGGCGCGGACGGCGCTGTCGGCGTACGGAAGGGCCGTGAGGAAGGCCCGGAAGGAAACCGTGAGAAGAAGAGACGGCGGATGCGCGCCCGCCATCGGGTCGCGTCTCAGCCGCTTTCATGGAGTTTATACGAAGGTTGTTCAGGAGGTGTTTCGGCTAGCTGTCCCGCATGTTACCGGCAAGAGCACATCCGGACATTTTTCGGCGGTGTTTCATCTGCGAGTCCTGGTATGGGCGACAGCTGACCTGGAAAGTGGCTGACTGCGCGGTCGTCCGTATCCGTTCGCCATTCCCCGCGGACGGGGTCCGCGGGTCCGGCGTCGGGGGCGGATGTCAACGAGCCGAGTTCGGTGGCGTATCTCCGACGTATGACACGGGAATGTGCCCCGCGAAAGCCTGAGTCCAGCTTACCGAACCCTCACTGTCGCACGGGGCGTTATCTCTCGCATCCGCGGGGCATCATCCGGTCACGGTCCACTGGAGGAGGGACGCATCGATGGGCGAGAAGGTCGAGGCCGGCGGGTTCGCCCTGTCCGATCGCCGACGGTACCGGGACAAGCACCAACGGTGTCTCCAAGGGCTGCGGCGGCTGCTGGAGGAGCAGCGTTTCGACCGCCCCCGCGATCTCATGGGACTGGAGATCGAGCTGAACCTCGCGGATGCCCAGGGGATGCCCCGGATGATGAACGCGCAGGTGCTGGAGCGCATTGCGAGCCGGGATTTCCAGACGGAATTGGGACAGTTCAATCTTGAGGTGAACATCCTTCCGCACAGGCTCTCCGGGCGAGTGCTGGACCAGCTCGCCGAGGAGCTGCGCACCGGTCTGGCCTATGCGGATCGCAAAGCCGCAGAGGTCGACGCACGCATTGTGATGATCGGTATTCTGCCGACCCTCACGGGAGACGACCTGGTGTCGGCGAACCTCACCGCCGCGGACCGCTACACCCTGCTGGACGACCAGATCATGACCGCCCGCGGTGAGGAGGTCGTCCTGGACATCGAGGGTGTGGAGCACCTGAGGTACGTGTCGTCCTCCATCGCGCCGGAGGCCGCCTGCACCTCCGTGCAGCTCCACCTCCAGGTCACCCCCGGCCGTTTCGCCGATGTGTGGAACGCCGCCCAGGCCGTCTCCGCGGTCCAGGTCGCCGTGGGCGCCAACTCGCCCTTCCTCTTCGGCCGTGAGCTGTGGCGTGAGTCCCGCCCCCCGCTCTTCCTCCAGGCCACCGACACCAGGCAGCCGGAGCTGATCATGCAGGGGGTGCGGCCGCGGACCTGGTTCGGCGAACGGTGGATCTCCTCGGCCTACGAGCTGTTCGAGGAGAACAGTCGCTACTTCCCGCCGCTGCTGCCCGTCTGTGCGGACGAGGAACCGCTGGAGGTGCTGGACGCCGGCGGTGTCCCCTCACTGGCCGAGATGACGCTGCTCAACGGTACGGTCTACCGCTGGAACCGGCCCGTGTACGGCGTCGCCGACGGGGTGCCGCACCTGCGCGTGGAGAATCGGGTGCTGCCCGCCGGCCCCACCGTCACCGACGTGCTGGCCAACACCGCCCTCTACTACGGCCTGGTGCGCGCGCTGGCCGACGACCCGCGCCCGGTGTGGAGCCGGATGCCGTTCTCCGCCGCCGCCGAGAACTTCGACGCCGCCTGCCGCCACGGCATGGACGCCAGGTTGTGGTGGCCCCGCCCCGGCCGCGGCGGGGCGCTGTCGGCCGTGCCCGTCGACCGGCTGGTGCTGGAAGAGCTGCTGCCGATGGCCGCCCGGGGCCTGGACGTCTGGGGCATCGAACCCGGCGACCGGGACCGCTACCTGTCGGTCGTCGAGGAGCGCTGCCGCCGCCGGGTCAACGGGGCCTCCTGGCAGGCCGACGCCTACCACCGGGCGCTGGAGAGCGGACTGGACCGGGAGAAGGCGCTGGCGGCGACGGTGCGGCGCTACTGCGAACTGGTGCGCACCGGGGAGCCCGTGCACGGCTGGCCGGCCGGTCCGTAGCCCCCGGTGGACACGGAGCGTTTCCGGCTGCTCCGGCCCACCCCCGGTCCCGTTCCCTCCGCCCCTGTCCGGCCTGCCGTCCGGCGGCGGGAGCGGTGGGGCAAGCTGTGTCGTTCCAGGTACGGAACGGACGAACGGCGAAGCGGGAGGCGCGGGTGCGAGCGGGCGTGCGCGACGAGGAACACGGACGGGAGCGGGGACCGGGGGGCGGAGGCGGTACACCGGCGCGGCGGACACTGGGCCGCGAGACGCTGCTGGTGCTGGCGCTGTCGCTGGGGGCGAGCGCCCTGTCGGCGCTCATCAGCTTCGTCGGGTCGCTGACCAGGCCGGGCGGCCTGAAGGACCAGGCGGCCCGGCTCAACGGCTCGTACGCCCCCGACCGGCCCTGGCTGGACCTGGCCTGGCAGCTGTTCGGCATCGCCACCGCCCTGGTGCCGGTCCTGCTCGTCGCCCACCTCCTGACACGTGAGGGACCGGAAGGGTCCGCGGGCGGAGCCGGAGGCGGACCGGGGCTGGGCGCGATCGGCTTCGACCTGCGCCGCCCCTGGTCCGACCTGGGCCGGGGCACGGTGGTGGCGGCGGGTATCGGAGGCAGCGGTCTGCTGCTCTACCTGGGCGCGCGGGCGAGTGGCTTCAACCTCACGGTGGTGCCCGAGTCGCTGCCGGACGTGTGGTGGAAGATCCCGGTGCTGATCGCCTCGGCGATCCAGAACTCCGTGGTCGAGGAGGTCATCGTCGTCGGCTACCTGCTGCGCAGGCTCGACCAGCTGGGCTGGAGCCCGGCGGCGGCGCTGGCGGCCGGTTCGCTGCTGCGCGGGACGTACCACCTCTACCAGGGGATCGGCGGGTTCGTCGGCAACGTGGTGATGGGCGTGATCTTCGTGTGGCTGTACCGCCGATGGGGGCGGGTCGGGCCGCTGGTCGCCGCGCACGCCCTGATCGACATCGTGGCGTTCGTCGGGTACGCGCTGCTGGCGGGCCGGGTGGGCTGGCTGCCCACGGGCTGACGGCCCACCCGGCCCGCCCCGTCCGGTGGTGCGGCGGTGAGCGCACCGGATCACGGTCCGGCCAGCAGTTCCCCGTCGATGACGGTCACGGCACCGCCCGTCAGCAGGGTGCGGTCGCCGCGCACGGTGGTGCGCACCAGGCCGGTGCGGGCCGACACCTGGAGACCGGTGAGGGAATCCCGGCCCAGTCGGCCCGACCACAGAGGCGCGAGCGCGGTGTGGGCGCTGCCGGTGACCGGGTCCTCGTCGATCCCGACGGCCGGGCCGAAGAAGCGCGACACGTAGTCGTACCCGCCCAGGCCTCCGCCGTCACCCGAGGCCTGGGCGGTGACGATGACACCGCGATGGCTCAGCCGCGCCACGGCGGCGAGATCGGGGGTCAGGGTGCGCACGGTCTTCTCGTCGGCCAGCTCGACCAGCAGATCGCCGGTGTCGGGACCGGTGTCGTGGGCGGAGAGCACATCGGCGCCCAGGGCCGCGCGGACATCCTCGCCCGCGGGCAGTTCGGTGAGCGGGGCGGTGGGGAGGTCCAGGGTGATCGATCCGTCGGCGGCCGTCTCGGCGGTGAGGATGCCGCTGCGGGTGGCGAACCGGATGGCGCCGACTGCCGCGCCGGTGGAGCGCAGCACATGGGCGGTGGCGAGCGTGGCGTGGCCGCAGAGGTTCACCTCGGTGACGGGGGTGAACCAGCGCAGCGCCCAGTCGGCCTCGGAACTCTCGGGCAGCGGGCGGGCGTAGGCGGTCTCGGAGAGGTTGACCTCGGCGGCGAGTCTCTGGAGCCGGTCGTCACCGGGGAACGGCCCGGAGTCCAGGAGCACGACGGCGGCGGGGTTGCCCGTGAAGGGCCGACTGGCGAAGGCGTCGACGATACGAATCCTCATGATCGGCAGCGTAGAAGGCCCGGGCGGTGCCGGCCACGGCCAATGGCGGCCGGGTGGCCCGGAAGGAGCCCTGGCGGTGAGGACTGACCGGGCGGTGTGCGGGCACGCGCCAGGACGCGGCGCGCGGTGGTGCGGCGCCGTGGTGCCG
>NZ_JBXUOY010000349.1:0-4707 GCF_057196705.1 Streptomyces sp. ATLC9
GTACGGCGGCGCCGGGGCCGGTGGCCGGTCCCGGCGCCGCCGTACGGTGTCCCGCCGGTCCGGCCGTCAGGCGCGGACGATCGCCAGTACCTCGTCGCGGACCCCGGCGGCCGTCTCCGCGTCGCGCGCCTCGACGTTCAGGCGCAGCAGCGGCTCGGTGTTGGAGGGGCGGAGGTTGAACCACCAGTCCGGCGCCGTGACCGTCAGGCCGTCCAGCTCGTCCAGCGTCAGGCCCTCGCGGCCCTCGAAGGCGGCCCTCACCGCGGCGGCGCGTCCCGCCTGGTCCTCCACGGTGCTGTTGATCTCGCCGGAGGCGGCGTAACGGTCGTACCGGGCGACCAGCTCCGACAGGGTGCCCGGCTGCCCGCCGAGCGCGGCCAGGACGTGGAGTGCGGCGAGCATGCCGGTGTCGGCGTTCCAGAAGTCGCGGAAGTAGTAGTGCGCCGAGTGCTCGCCGCCGAAGACCGCGCCGGTGCGTGCCATCTCCTCCTTGATGAAGGAGTGGCCCACCCGGGTGCGCACCGGGGTGCCGCCCGCCTCCTTGACGACCTCGGGGACGGACCAGGAGGTGATGCAGTTGTGGATCACGGTGGAGCCGGGGTGCTTGGCCAGCTCGCGCTCCGCGACCAGGGCGGTGATCGCCGACGGGGAGACGGGCTCACCGCGCTCGTCGACGACGAAGCACCGGTCGGCGTCGCCGTCGAAGGCCAGGCCGATGTCGGCGCCGGTCTCCCGCACCCGGGCCTGGAGGTCGACGATGTTGGCCGGATCCAGCGGGTTGGCCTCGTGGTTGGGGAAGGTGCCGTCGAGTTCGAAGTACATCGCGTCCAGCTCGACGGGCAGACCGTCCAGGACGGTGGGGACGGTGTGGCCGCCCATGCCGTTGCCCGCGTCGACGACGGCCTTCAGCGGGCGGACGGCGGTGAGGTCGACCAGCGAGCGCAGATGGGCGGCGTAGTCGGCCAGCACATCCCGCCGCGCGATCGTCCCCGGCTTCTCCGCCGGCCCGGGGGCCCCGGCGGAGGCCCACTCCTCCACCAGCGCGCGGATGTCGGCCAGACCGGTGTCCCGGCCGACGGGGGCGGCGCCGGCCCGGCACATCTTGATGCCGTTGTACCGGGCGGGGTTGTGGCTGGCGGTGAACATCGCGCCGGGCAGACCGAACCGGCCGCTGGCGAAGTAGAGCTGGTCGGTGGAGCACAGGCCGATCTCGGTGACGTCGGCGCCGCGGGCGGCGGCTCCCCGGGCGAAGGCCCGCGACAGGCCCGGCGAGGAGGGGCGCATGTCGTGTCCGACCACGATCGCGCTCGCGCCCGTGACCGTCGCGAACGCCGCGCCGAACAGCTCGGCGAGGGATTCGTCCCACTGGTCGGGCACCACACCACGTACGTCGTACGCCTTCACGATGTGTGACAGGTCAGGCACGGTCCACCCCTTCTGGAGTATCTGGCGACGCCCCAAATGTAACGGGGCGATCAGTTCTCGGGGGACCTCAGTACCCGCAGGTGGCCACGTCGAGCCACTTCCATCAGATCCTTCTCGCGCACGCCGCCGGAGCCCGGCTGCTCGGTGGGGGCGGGCTTCCTGCGCTGCGGGGTGCGGGCGGCCTCGCGGACGGCGTTGGCCAGGGCTTCGAGGTCGTCGCCGCTGGGGCGGGCGGGGCCCGCGTCCACGGCGAGGCGGACGACCTCCCAGCCGCGCGGTGCGGTCAGCCGCTCCGAGTGCTCCGAGCACAGGTCGTAGCAGTGGGGTTCGGCATAGGTCGCGAGGGGGCCGAGGACGGCCGTCGAGTCCGCGTAGACGTACGTCAGCGTCGCCACGGCAGGGCGGCCGCACGCGGTGCGCGAACAGCGACGTACAGGGCTCACGATGTTGGACGGTACCGCACTCTTGAGCGGGCCGCGACGACTCTGCGGGAGGTCGTCCTGTTGTGTCGTGCCGGCCCACCGCGGTCCCGCGCGGCGGTGGCGGACCGGCCGGCCCGGCAAGGGCCCGGAAAGTCCGGTTTGGCGGCGGGTGGAAACCGGACATGGGTGTCGTTACCCCTTCGCTCGGATTCCGTCATCGAGGAGCGGTCACCGATCGGGAAGTCGTCCGAAACGACACCCTGGAAGGGCGGAACCGGTCGGCTTCCGGCAGCCGGTGGCGAACGCCGCCCGTGTCTCCGGGGAGCGTGGGGCCGTGGCACGCCGGCGTGCGGCCGTACACGGTGGTGCGGGACGGCGGCACGGGACGACGGGGTCGCGTCGTACCCGCTACCCGGCCACCCGCGGACGGCTACTCTCAAGGTGATGAGCAACCCCGTACCGCCCCGCCGGCCCGACCCGCGACCGCGTCGCCGGGATCGCCATGGACGCGGCATGCGCGGCCCCATCGCGCCGCCCCAGGTGCCGCTCGCCATGAGCCGCGCCGACGCCTTCGACGATCTGGTGCGCGACTCCGCGGACCGGCTGGAGAGACAGTGGCCGCAGCTGTCCGGGGTGGAGTTCGTGGTGCAGGAGGTGCCGCCCACCGCGCCGGAGAGCGGCACCGGGCCAGGCGACTGGGCCGACGGCTGGCTCGACGGACCGGACAGTGTGCCGCTCGGCCGGTACGCGGCCGCACGTGACGGCCGCCCCGACCGCATCGTCGTCTACCGGCGGCCCATCGAGCTGCGCGCCAGGACGCGCGACGACCGGGCGCTGCTCGTCCACGAGGTGGTCGTCGAGCAGGTCGCCGAACTCCTCGGGCTGGCCCCGGAGTCGATCGACCCGCGTTACGGGCAGGACTGAGACGGGGGCGGGCCGCCGTACGCCGCTCAGTCGACGAGCACCGACAGGTCCTGCCCGGCCCGCGGCACCGACACCGTCCCCCGGTCGTCCGGGAGCGTCTGCACGGTGAACATCGGGATGCCGTCGTCCTCCAGGGACAGCGTCCGGGCCGCGTACACCTCCCCGCCCGACAGTCGTTCGACGGTGAGCGCGTAACGCCCCTTCGCCCCCTCGGGCCGCAGATCGTCGACGGCCGTCGTGGTGCCGGCCCTGAGGTCGAGCGTCCTGCCGACCGGCTCGCCGCCGCCGCTGCCCGCCGACGCGGTCACCCGCACCTTCGCGGCCTTCCCCGGCGCGACCAGAGACAGGACCGTGCCGCCGTCCTCGCCGCTCTCCGCCCCGGCGTCGCTCCCGGCCGCGGACGCCCGCTCCCGGACGGGCACGGCGGCCGGGATGAACGCCGTCTCCTGCCGCGTCCCCTCGCCGCGCAGCACGCGCAGCGCCGCCACGGCCCGGGCGCCGGAGCCCTCCTGTGCCGGGGAGAGGACCAGCGAGCCCGGCTCGCCCCTGGTCACGTCGCCGAGGTCCACGGCGACGGTCGTACCGCTCCTGACGTGGAGGCTCTCCTGCCCCGCGGGGGTGATGGCGCCGGTGGGGGTGGCCAGCCGCACCTTCAGGTCCGCGTCCTTCTCCCCGGGCGCGAAGACGACCAGGCGTACGGCGGTGGCGTCGGCCGGGATGCCCGGCAGGACCAGGGAGCCGCGGGAGTCGGCGGAGGCCAGCAGCCAGTCGCCGCCGAGCTTCTCGTCGACCGACTGCACCTGGGCCCCGATCCGGCCGCTGCGCGCCACCACGTGCAGGACCACGTCGGTGACCGGCTCCCGCGAGAGCGTGGAGAGCAGCACGGGGACCGTGGAGCGGCCGGGGACGTTGATGCCCTCGCCGCTCTCGGTCTTCACCGAGCCGTCCTCGCCGTACAGCTCCAGGTCGACCACGGCCGAGGCGTCGTCGGGGTTGGTGAGGTGGATGTAGTCGTGGCGCGACTTCGCGGTGCTCGCGCCGGGGAACCAGAACTCGGTGCCGGGCACGGTGCAGGAGACGCCCAGCAGCCCGCGGCCGGTGCCCGCGGCGACGTGGGTGGTCTGCTGGACCGTCCAGCCGGGGGCGAGGCTTCCGTCGGCCGACCCGGTCAGAGCGGGCGAGCCGCTGCTGTCCGTCTCGGCGGTGACCGGGACCCCGGGCTTCTCCAGGGGGACGACGGGATCGGGCTCGTCGGCCTTCTCCCCGTCCTCGCCGCTCCGGCCGCCGCCCTCCAGGGTGCTCCCGGCGGGCAGCAGCCCGGCCGCGCCCTCCTGGCCCCTCGCGCTCTCCTTCCGCTCGGTGCCGCCCTTGGGCGTGTAGGCCGTGTACGTGGTCTCGCCCACCTCCGAGGAGGCCGGCTGCGGGCACACCAGCGTGGAGCGCTCCACGGGGAGCCGGGCGGCCGCGGGGCCGGCGGCGGGCTCGCCGGAGGGGACGGTCAGCGACGCGACACCGGTGACGGCGGCCAGCGCGGCGACCACGCCGATCAGGGAGTAGGTGGTGCGGTTCATGCGCGGTCGCTCCTGTCGCCGTACGTCGTGCCGTCCTGGGCGCCGTGGCCGTACGTGTCGCCGTACGTGTCGCCGTACGTGTCGCCGTACGAGCCGCCGTGGTCCTGCCCCGGGGTGCCGTGGGTTCCGGAGCCGTCGCCGTACGGGCCGCCGTCGTAGGCGGGCCCGGGCCGCACGCCCCGTGCGTACGGGTCGCTCCGATCGGCGTACTGCCCGTACTGCTCGTACCGCTGTCCGTCCCAGCCGTCCCAGCCCTGCTGCTGCGGCATGTACGCGGGCCGGGGCCGCGCGGCCGGCTCGGGCTCGGGCTCGGGCTCGGGCCCCGGTGCGGTCCCCGGCGGCGGGCCGCCCGCCGCCTCCTGCGC
>NZ_JBXUOY010000350.1:0-4694 GCF_057196705.1 Streptomyces sp. ATLC9
CGCCGAGCCCCCGGCCACCGCCCCGGGCCGCACTCGAAGCGTCCGGCCCGGCCCGTACGCGTTCGGCTCCGGTCGGGATCAGGACCGGATGCCCGCGGCGAGGAGACCGGCAAGGGGCCCCGGCGCCGCCGTCGAGCCGGCGCGCTCCTCCTAAACGCAATATCGGTGCTTTAGGGTGGAGTCATGAGTCGCAAGCCGATGGCGCGCCCCGGCGGGCGCAGTGCACGGGTCCAGGCTTCGGTGCACACCGCTGTCCGCGAAATCCTGTCGGAGCAGGGCCGTGACGCGGTGACCGTCCCTCTGGTCGCCCGGCGCGCCGGAGTCACCCCTTCGACGATCTATCGCCGCTGGGGAGACCTTCAGGAGCTGCTGTCGGACGTCGCGGTGGAGCGCCTGCGGCCCGACACGGCGCCGGAGAACCACGGCGACCTGCTGTCCGACCTGACGGCCTGGGCCGAACAGTTCCTCGACGAGATGTCGTCCCCCTCCGGCCGCGCCTACATCCGTGACGCTCTGCTCGGCGACCGGGACGGCGGCAACGCCGGCCAGTGCTCGGCCTACGCAGCCGAACAGATCGACGTCATACTCGCCCGCGCGATCGGCCGCGAGGAGAAGACTCCCGATGTCGAGACGGCGATGGACCGCGTGGTCGCCCCCATGATGTACCGCATCCTCTTCCGCCCGGCCGGACTCGATGCCGCGTACGCCCGGCGGCTCGTGACCGAGCTCCTCGACGCCGGCGAGAACACGTCGGGGTGAGCTGCCCCGAGTTCCGTGGAGTCCGCGATCGCGTGACCAAGCGGTCTGTGAGACTTCGTCCGGTTACGCCCGGTGCGCCTGTTCGTACTCGTCGAACGGACCTCGCGCACCGCGCGCTCACGCAGCTCATCAGGATATTTACGGGGTGCCGGCATTGCTCGTGGTTCTCCCCACGCCTGGAAGCGTGACCGGGCTTCAGGGACTCCACGAAGATCAGTGCGGCTCATTCCCTCATTCAGGCCACTGGCCGGATCCGGCCACCGGTCGCCTGTCGCAACGCGGCTTCCAGCCGGTCGCGGGCCTCGGTCTGGACGGCGATCCGTTCGTTGAGGACCGCCAGCCGCTCCAAGGCGACCCGCAGGCCCTTCTCCGAGGGCGGTGCGGCGGCCACATCGCCGTCCAGGCACGGCAGGAACACCCGCACGTCGTCCAGGGTGAGCCCGGCGGCCAGCAGATAGCGGATATTGCGGACCCGCACCACCGCCCGCTCGTCGTAGACGCGGTAGCCGTTGGGGGCCCGCTGCGAGGAGATCAGTCCGGCCTGCTCGTAGTGCCGCAGCGCACGGGCGGTCGTCCCGGTCGCCCCGGCCAGCTCACCGATCCGCACCCGTCCCACCTCCCGGGCCACTCCTATCACGCCACGACCGCTCCGCCGTCGACCGGGAGCACCACTCCGGTGACGAACGACGCGGCCGGTGCGGCGAGCTGGGCGACTGCCCAGGCCACCTCCTCGGCCCGGCCGATCCGGGCCAGCGGGGTGTGCGCCAGCTGCCACTCGCGCACCGCTGCCCTTTGCTCCGGCGTCAGGCCCTGGTGCTCGCCGATGGTGGTGTCGATCGCGCCGGGGGCGACCGCCACCACCCGGATCCCGCGGGGTGCCAGCTCGACCGCCCAGCTGCGGGTCAGCAGCTCCAGAGCGGTCTTGGTAGCCGCGTAGACCGAGTTGCCGGGCCAGGCCCGCTGCCCCACCGACGTACTGATATTGACGATCACCCCGCCCGACCTCTCCAGGAGTGGCAGAGCGGCCTGGGCCAGCAGGATGGGGGCGACGAGGTTGGTGGCAAGCTGAGCTGTGATCACCTCCGGTGTGAGCGTGCCGAGGGCGCCGCTGCGCACGATGCCCGCGTTGTTGACCAGCACGTCCAGTCGGCCGTGTGTCTCCAGCACGGCCCGGATGATCCGATCCGGCTCGCCCTCGGCGGTGATGTCGGCGGCCAGCGGCGTGATCCGGTCGTGCCTGGCCGCGGTTTCCTTGAGGGGCTCGGCCCGCCGCCCGACCGCGACCACGTGGGCGCCCTCAGCGGCGAAGGCGCGGGCGGTGGCCCGGCCGATCCCGGTGCCGGCTCCGGTGACGGCGACGATCCTGCTGCTCTGCGGTGCGGTGCTGTTCATACCGGTCATCGTGCAACCCTGCCGCCAGCGGCAAGGTCAAGCAGCGTCTAGCGGGCGACGGGTGACCCGCCGAGTCTCACCACGACGGCCCCCTACCGAAGTAGGGGGCCGTTTGGCGCACCGCGGGCGGGCCCGGTGGGTACGGTTCTGGGTGTCAGCGCCAGAACTTGGAGACCAGTATGCCTGTTCCCTATGACGAGCACACCGGTGCCCGTATCGCGCGAGCCCGGAAACTACGCCACGTGACTCAACGCCAGCTGGCCGAGCTGGCGGGCCTCAGCC
This sequence comes from Streptomyces sp. ATLC9, assembly GCF_057196705.1. Lineage (NCBI taxonomy): Bacteria > Bacillati > Actinomycetota > Actinomycetes > Kitasatosporales > Streptomycetaceae > Streptomyces > Streptomyces sp. ATLC9. The sequence goes on from NZ_JBXUOY010000350.1 coordinate 2,434, forward strand.
AGTCCACCATCGCCAAGGTGGAGCAGGGATTGATGTCCGCGAGTCCGTCTGTGACCGGCGCGGTGGCCCGCGCCCTGTCCATCCCAGTAACGGACTTGAACGGCCAGCCCTACTTGGACGAGCTGCGCCGGGACCAGCTCGACAGGTTGATACAGCCAATCCGTGAGGCACTGGACCTGTACGACATCGGCAGTGACGACGATCCGGCGCCACGTGGCCTGGACGACCTCCACGCGGACACCGAGCGGCTGTGCGCCCAGGTTCGTGAGGGAAACCTGAAGCGGGCAGCATCTGATCTCCCCGGCTTGATCGGGGAAGCCACGGCGGCCGCGCACACCGACGGCTCCGACCGGGCGTGGCGCATCCTCGCGTCGGCCTACCGCACCGCCTACGACGTGACGGGGAAACTCGGGCACGTCGACCTGAGCACGGTGGCGCTGGACCGGATGGACTGGGCGGCCCAGCGCGCGAGTGATCCGGTGATGGCCGCCATCCGCCAGTACATGCGGGCCTTGGTGCACCTGCGGGCCAGTCACTACTTGATCGGTCAGCGCCTGGTGCGGTCCGGTCTGGCGATGCTGGAGCAGGCACCGGCCAGCCGTGAACGCCAGGTGGTTCACGGGCAACTGCACCTGGGCGCGGCGGTCCTCGGCGCGCGGGCACAGGACGGCTCTACCGCTGACGAACACCTGAACGAGGCGGAGCGCATCGCGCGGGAGACCGGCGAGGCCACGACCGTGCACTGGCTCGCGTTCGGACCAACGAACGTCGGCGTGCACCGGGTAGCGAGCCTGGCCGAGCGGGACATGTTCCCCGAGGCGCTGGACGCCGCGGCCACGGTGACGGTGCCGGCTTCCTGGCCGGCGTCCCGGAAGAGCCACCATCTGGCGGAGGTGGCCCGGGCACAGTTGTGGACCGGCCGCACTGACGCCGCTTTCCGGTCGTTGCAGGAGGCGCGGCAGGTATCGCCTCAGCAGACGAAGTACCACCCGCTGGTTCGTGAGACTTACGCATCGTTGATGTCCGCTCATCGTCGACTGCCGCACACATTCGCCAACTACGGCACCTGGCTGGGGTTCTAACAGCACGCAAAGCTCCGGCCTGAACTGTCATTCGACACTGACAGTTCAGGCCTTGCCACGTCGGCATCCTGTGACGGTCAGCGCACAGAGCATCACACGGAGCCGATCATGACGTTGCGCGTGCCCGTTCCCCTTACCACCAGGTGCCCCGTCACAGACGCCATCGACCGGGCCATGGCCGTAGGGCGTGTCCCTCCCCGCTACGAGGACCTTCAGACGCTTGAGGCCGAGCTGCAGCACCACCTTCGGGTGCTGCTGCCCGCCGCGCCCGTCGAGTCCTCTCGGGCGGCTGCTGCCGCAGCCCAGTCCCGTGAAGGGCTGGGAGAGGGGTTGCGTTCGGCGGTGGACCAAGTGCGGCTCCTGGCGCTGGACTGCCGGTGGCTGCTGCGGCACCTCGGCCACGAGGGGAGGCCGGCCCGTTGACCGCCTCCCCCTCCCTCTGCCCCGTCCCGCTGGTCCGGCAGGGGGTGTGGTGCGAGGCGATCAGCACCTACTCGGGCGCGCCGAAGACGGCCACGCGCCGGGACGGGTACGCGGCGCTGAGCCCCGAGGCGGCGGTCCGGTGGATACGGACCGGGGTACGCACCGTGGCCTCCGTGCTCGGCCCGCAGCAAGCCGAGTTCGTACTGGACTGGTGGGTGGACGGGCCCGGCTCGGAGCGGGCGTGCACCCAGCTGTGTGAGCACGGAGACTGCTCGCTGACCCTCTACCCCGGCATCCAGGAACTCACCTGGCAAGCCCGCCCGGTGCGGTTCCTGCGCCTGGCGCAGGTCAACGGCCGCCCCCCGTGCGGCCGTCGTTACCGGCCGCGGCTGCTGCTGACCGGGAGGGCCAGTCATGCCCGCTGACACACCCAAGACGCCCAACGGCGCGGCGAAGACCAAGCAGCCCGGCCGGCTGGGCTGCGCGTACCTGACCGTCAAGGCCAACCCCGGCGCCCTCGCGATCGTGCTGATGATCCTCGCCTTCGCCGCCTGGTGGCTGTGGCCGCTCGCCGTCTTCGCACTCGGCTGGTAGCAGCCCTCCCTCGAACTGCCCCGCGGCGGGGGCCCCCCCCCCGCCCCCCCCCCCCCGGGGGGGGGCCCGACGCGCGCATGCGGCTCTCACGCAGCTACCCAGCTCCGGTGCCCGTCGACCGGGACGCGGGTGAACGGGGCGCGGGCCTCCTCATCGATGGGC
>NZ_JBXUOY010000351.1:0-4691 GCF_057196705.1 Streptomyces sp. ATLC9
CGCCCGATGAGCGCGGACCACCGCGACGATCCCCCGCGCGCACGGCGGTGCGCGGTTTTCCGGCGCTCGTCACACCGACCGGTCCCGTACGCGCCCGCGCCCCCGCTTCGGGCGGCACAGCGCGGCGAAGCAGACGATCGCGACGAGCGCGCACACCAGCTGCACCACCGCCATCGGCACGGCGGTGCCCTCGCCCGCGACGCCCACCAGCGGGGAGGCGATCGCGCCGACGAGGAACTGGGAGGTGCCCAGCAGCGCGGAGGCGGAGCCCGCGGCGTGCGGAGTGCGCATCAGGCCCTGGGAGTTGGCGTTGGGCAGCACCAGCGCCATGGCGGACATCAGCACGAACAGGCCGGCGGAGACGGGTACGAGTCCGGCCTCCCCCAGCAGGCCGGAGGTCATCACCAGCAGCGCGGCGGCCGATAGCACGATCACGGCCAGGCCGGCGGCGATGACGCGGTCCAGGGAGACGCGGCCGACCAGGATCCTGCCGTTGATCTGGCCGAAGGCCACCAGGCCGATGGAGTTGACCATGAACAGCAGGCCGAACGTCTGCGGTGAGGCGCCGTAGATCTCCTGGATGACGAACGGCGAGGCCGCCACGTACGCGAACAGGGCCGCGAAGCCGAAGCTGCCCACCAGCAGGTAGCCGGTGAACACCCGGTCGGCGAAGAGGCCCCGCATGGTGCGCAGGGCGTCGGCCACGCCGCCGCCGTGCCGCCGCTGCGGCGGCAGCGTCTCCGGCAGCCGCCAGGCGGTGACGAGGGTGAGGACGAGGCCGAAGGCGGCGAGCACCAGGAAGACCCCGCGCCAGTCGGTGAGCCGCAGCACCTGCCCGCCGAAGACCGGCGCCAGGACGGGGGCCGCGCCGGCGATCAGCATCAGGGTGGAGAAGAAGCGGGCCATGGCCAGCCCGTCGAACAGGTCGCGCACCACGGCGCGGGCGATCACGATGCCCGCCGCCCCGGCCAGGCCCTGCAGCAGGCGGAAGGCGGTCAGGGAGTGGATGCCCGGCGCCAGCGCGCAGGCGACGCTGGCCAGGACGTAGCCGGCCATGCCCGCCAGCAGCGGGCGCCGGCGGCCGAAGCGGTCGCTCATCGGGCCGATGACGAGCTGTCCGACGGCCAGGCCCAGCAGGCAGGCGGTGAGGGTGAGCTGGATCTGGGCGGCCGGGCTGCCGTAGACGGCGCCGATGTCGGGCAGCGCCGGGAGGTACATGTCCATCGACAGCGCGGGAAGGGCGGTGAGGCCGCCGAGGATGAGGGTGATCAGCAGCCCGGCGCGGGCGGGACCGGTGGGCCGGTCCGGCCGCGGGGTGCGGGCCGCTCCTTGCCCGGCGCCCCGAAGTCCGGGCGGGGAGACGGAGTTCAGCGGTCCGGACTTCAGCGGTCCGGGGGCCGGGGGCACGGGGAGCTGGTGGGGTATCTCGGTTTCGGCGGCGGCCGGGGACGGGCCGGGGTCGGTCATTCACCTCTCCAGATTCGACGGAACCGTCCAATCATCCCAGGTTTCCCGACCCCGGCGCACCCCCTTTGTTCAGCATCCGGACAAAACCGCCCGAGGAGGCCCGAACGCCCCGGACACCCGGGTCAGGCCGGCAGCAGCCCCGGCTCCCCGGCGGGCGAGACGAAGGACGCCGCGGTGGCGACCGGCGCGCCCGGGGTGGTCACGGCCGGCACCGTGCGGTAGTCGGCGCGCAGCCGCTCGCGGTCCAGGCCGAGCATCACGTATCCGCGCCGCCCGTTGTAGTAGCGCATGTGCGGGTTGGCGGTCATCAGCGTCTGCCAGTTGGCGGGACGCTCCGCGCCGTCCCGGCCGCTGGAGATGGAGGAGGTGACGATCTCCACGCCCGCCGTGCGCGAGTCCGGGTCGTCGAAGTCGCGCTTGACGTCCAGCCCGTAGTGGACGTGGACGTCGCCGGTGAGGACGACGAGGTTGTCCACGCCGGCCGCGTCCGCGCCCGCCAGGAAGCGCTCACGGGCGCCGGGGTAGCCGTCCCAGGCGTCCATGGAGACCGGCCAGGGGCCCTCGACCCGGTTGCGGCGGCGGGAGAGGACGACCTGCTGCGGCACCACGTTCCACAGCGCCCGCGAGCGGCGCCAGCCGTCGGCCAGCCAGCGCTCCTGGGTGGCGCCGAGCATGGTGCGCGAGGGGTCCTGCGACTCGGGCGTGGGCACCTTCCAGCCGTCGCCGTTCGCCTGGTTGTCGCGGTACTGGCGGGTGTCGAGCACGTCGAGCTGGGCCAGGCGCCCGTAGTGCAGCCGCCGGTAGAGCCTCAGGTCGGGACCCCGGGGGCGCTGGGGGCGGCGCAGAGGCATGTTCTCGTAGTACGCGCGGTAGGCGGCGGCGCGCCGGATGAGGAACTCCTCCGGCGGCACGCTGTTCTCCGGTGTGCCGCCCGCGTAGTTGTTCTCCGTCTCGTGGTCGTCCCAGGTGACGATCCACGGGTGGGCGGCGTGGGCGGCCATGAGGTCGGGGTCGGTCTTGTAGAGGGCGTACCGCAGCCGGTAGTCCTCCAGCGTCACCGTCTCCCGGGCGAACACCTCCGGCAGCGTGCGGTCGGTGTACTTGCGGTCGCCGCCGGCGGGGTCGACGGCGTACTCGTAGAGGTAGTCGCCCAGGTGGAGGACGGCGTCGACGTCCTCCTCGCGGGCCAGATGACCGAGGGCGGTGTAGTAGCCCTGGTGGTAGGCCTGGCAGGAGGCGAGGGCGAAGTTCAGCGAGGCGGGCACCGCGCCGGGGGCGGGGGCGGTGCGGGTGCGCCCGGCGGGACTGATCCAGCGGCCGGCGCGGAAGCGGTAGTGGTAGTCGCGGCCGGGGGCGAGGCCGCCCGCCTCCACGTGCACGGTGTGGTGGAACTCGGGGTGGGCGGTGGCGGCGCCGCGCGCGGCCACGTGGCGGAAGCGCTCGTCGCGGGCGATCTCCCACAGTACGGTGACGCGCTCGGCGGGCAGTCCGCCGTCCGGCTCGTACGGCCTGGGGGCCAGGCGGGTCCACAGCACCACGGAGTCGTGGCGCGGGTCTCCGGAGGCCACGCCCAGGGTGAAGGGGTCGTCCGTGATCCGGCCGGGGTCGAGGGCGGGGGCGGCGTGGGCGGTGGAGGGCAGGTTGGTGCTCAGGGCCAGGGCGGCGGCGGCCCCGGTGACGGTCAGGAAACGGCGGCGGCCCAGGTGGCGTGCGGCGGCTCTGAGTTCCGCGTCGGCGCTCGGTGAGTGCGTCATGCACATGATTGGAGCGTTCCGGGGCGGCGGTCCGGCGGCAACATGTTGGCGCGTACACGACGCTTCTATGGCGTACGGGTGACGCGAACCGTGCGGCGGGACGCGTTCCGCCGCACGGGCGGTACGGAATACAGGCCGTGCGGCGCGGGGTTGGCCCGGCATGACCACCACGGAGACGGGGGCCGAGGCCCCGCACGTACTGCGCTACACGGCCTTCTCATCAGACCCGGACGGCGGCAACCCGGCCGGAGTCGTCCTCGACGCGAGCGGCCTGGATCAGGAGCGGATGCTCGCGATCGCCGCCGAGGTCGGCTACTCCGAGACGGCCTTCCTCACTCCCCCGCCGCCGGACGGGGACGGGGAACCGGGCGCGGCGCCGGACGCGGCCCCGGGGCGCGGCTTCACCGTGCGGTACTTCAGCCCCCTCGCCGAGGTGTCCTTCTGCGGGCACGCCACGGTGGCCGCCGCCGTCGCGCTCGCCGAGCGGATCGGACCGGGCGAGCTGGTCTTCGCCACCCCGGCCGGGACCGTGCCCGTCACGGTCACCGAGGACGGCGGCGGCCTGCGCGCCACACTGACCAGCGTCGAGCCGTACGTGGCGGAGATCGGCGAGGACGACCTGGCCGAGGCGCTGGCCGCACTCGGCTGGCACGCCGGCGAGCTGGACCCCCGCCTGCCCGCCCGCGTCGCCTACGCCGGCGCCCGGCACCTGGTGCTCGCCGCCGCGACCCGCGAGCGGCTGGCCGCGCTGGACTACGACTTCGAGCGGCTGCGGGCACTGATGCTGCGGCTGGACCTGACCACCCTCCAACTGGTGTGGCGCGAGCGGGATCCGGACGGCGGGACGGGAGCGGGGGCGGTCTTCCACGTCCGCGACCCGTTCCCGGTCGGGGGCGTGGTGGAGGATCCCGCCACGGGGGCGGCCGCGGCGGCGCTCGGCGGGTATCTTCGCGCCCTGGGCCTGATCACCGCGCCGGCGGTGATCACCCTCCACCAGGGGCACGACATGGGCCGGCCAGGACTGCTGGAGGTCGGGCTGCGCGCGGACGACCCGCGCGTGCGGGTGTCGGGAACGGCGGCCCGCATCACGTGAGCGGGAAACCGAGAGAACCGGGGGAAGGGACGGGTGGGACATAAACGAGCAGGGTGGACAGGCCGGGACACCGGGCACACCGGGCGCGAACCTCCGCCCCGGGCGTGCCCGTGTTCCTGTCCACCGCCTCCTCCCACGCCATCGAGGAGGTCGCGCGGGCGGTGCTGGTCGGCCGCCCGTACGCCTACGGCCTGGCGCACGGCGGCGAGGAGGGCGTACGGCATGTGCTGCGCTCCCTGCCGGCCGACCTGGACCTGACGCTGGGCCTGTCCGGCCACCGCACGCCGGCGGAACTGTCGCCGGACTCGCTGCGGCGCGCCTGAACGCGGCGCGCGCCCCCACCGCGCCCGCACGCCCGCCGCGCCTCAGCCGGCGGG
>NZ_JBXUOY010000352.1:0-4671 GCF_057196705.1 Streptomyces sp. ATLC9
GTCCCGCGGGGACCGGCCGCGCGCGCGAGGCCGGCGACGCCGGCCTCGCGGCCGAACTCGCCTCCGCGCGCGAGCGGTTGACCGCCCTGACCGCCGAACACGAAAGGCTGCTGCGCGACCACGGGTCCGCGAAGGGCACCGGAGAGGGGCGTCCGGAGCGCCGCCAGGTCGCCTCCCGGGGCACGTTCGTGCACCTCGGGCTGCGGACCCTGGGACTGGTGGAGCGGCAGCTCGCCCTGATCGAGTCCATGGAGCACGAGGAGAAGGAGCCGGAGCGGCTCGCCGCCCTGTTCAAACTCGACCACCTCGCCACCCGGATGCGCCGCCACAGCGAGAACCTGCTCCTCCTGGCGGGCTCCGAGCACACCACCGGCCATCTGGAACCGGTGCCGCTGCTGGACGTGCTGCGCGCCGCGGTCAGCGAGATCGAGCGCTACGAGCGGGTGGAGATCGCCACCCTGCCCCCGCACGCCCGGGTCTCCGGCTCCGCCGCCGACGACATCAGCCACCTGATCGCCGAACTGGTCGACAACGCCACCGCCTTCTCGCCGCCGGAGGCCGAGGTGCGGCTGTCGGGCTGGATGCTGGAGAACGGCGAGATCATGCTCTCCGTCCAGGACGAGGGCATCGGTTCCTCCCCCGAGCGGCTGGCCGAGCTGAACGCCAAGCTGGCCGACGGCGCCCTCGGCGCCCCCGATGACGACGACGTGCTCGGCATGGGCCTGTACGTGGTGGCCCGGCTCGCCGCGCGGCACGGCGTACGGGTGCAGCTGCGCGAGCAGAAGCAGGGCGGCATCGCCGCGGTCGCCGTCCTGCCGCGCGCCCTGCTGCCCGACCGCCCGGTGCCCGGAGCCCTCGCGGGGGCCAGGGCCGCCACCGCGGGCACCGCGCAGCCCCTGCCGGGCACGGTCGCCGAGGCCAACGGCAACGCGCTGCCGCCCCGTCCGGACCGCGTACGCCCGGCGGAGACGGACGCACCGGAGACGGACGCACCGGGTACGGGAGCGGACGGCGGGAGCGCGGGCACCGGCCCCTCCGGCACCGCCGATGTCACCGAGACCGCGCCGATTCCCCGGATCACCGAGGACACCGCGCACCCCGGGGCAGCCCGCGTCACCGAGGCCACCGACGCGGCGGAGGCCGGCGAGGCCGCGGCCGATCCCGCGCGCGGCGCCCTGGTCCGGGCCGCGGGCCCGTACCACGTCGGGCCCGAGGACCTCCGCGAGCACAGCCGGACCCTGGACGAGGCGCCCGCGGCGGCTCCGGAGGCGGCGCCCGAACCCGTCCCGGCCCCCGCACCGGAGGACGGAACCCCCCACGCCCCGCGGGTCGTCACCGCCAAGGGGCTCCCCAAACGCACACCGCGGACCGTGGAGACCGGAGCCGACATCCCCCGCCCCCGTACGGGCGGGCTGAAGGCCGACGAGCTGCGCAGGCGGCTCGGCGGCTTCCAGCAGGGCGCCCGGGACGGCCAGCGCGACGCGGCGGCGCAGATCGACGCCGAGCGGATCGCCGCCGATCAGAGCACCGCCGACCGGGCCACCGCCGACCGGGCCACCGCCGGACGGAGCGACGGCCCGGCGGAAGGCCGCGCGGAGGCGACGGACACGGGTGGCACTGTCGAGGAGGCACGCAAGTGAACGCGCCCACCACCGCACACACACCCAGCAGGCAGGCACGCAACCTGCGCTGGCTGCTGTCCAACCTGGTCGACGAGGTCCCCGGCGTACGGTCCGTCGCCGTGGTGTCCTCCGACGGCCTGCTCCTGCTCTCCTCCGAACCGGGCAGAGCCGCCGGGGACGCCGGTCCCGGCGGTGGACCGGACGGAGGGGAGCGCGCGGAGGGCGCCGCCCCGCGCCGGGCGCCGGGCGGGCGGGAGCGCGGTCCCCGGGACGCCGGCGCCGACCTGGCCGCCATCGTCTCCGGCCTCGGCTCCCTCACCCAGGGCGCCTCCAAGCTGATGGACGCCGGGCCCGTCAAGCAGACCATGGTCGCGATGGACGAGGGCAGCCTGTTCGTGATGTCGATCAGCGACGGCTCGCTGCTCGGCGTCCACGCCGCACCCGACTGCGACATGAGCGTCGTCGCGTACCACATGGCACTCTTCGTCGGCCGGGCCGGACACGTCCTCACCCCCGAACTCCGCACCGAGCTGCGCACGTCGATGGAGCTGGACCAGTGACTTCCCACAGCCCGCTGCCCGTACGCAAACCCGCGCGCGTGCGCCCCTACTCGCTGACCGGCGGCCGAACCCGCTTCGGGCACGTCCTGCTGGTGGAGACCCTCGTCGCCGCCATCGAGGCCCCCGAGGCACGCCTGGAGTTGACCTCGGGGGGACTGCGCGACCGCGTGATGCCCGAGATGCGGGCCATCGTCGAACTGTGCCGCCGGATGCGCTCGGTCGCCGAGATCGCGGCCCGCCTGCGCATGCCGCTGGGTGTGGTGCGCGTACTGCTCAGCGACCTCGCCGACCAGGGACGCATACGGGTCTACGGCACCGGCTACGACAGCGACCGCCCCGACCGCGCACTGCTGGAGAGGGTGCTGGGCGGACTCCGCAGGCTCTGACGGGCCCTCCCGTACCCCGCCCGGCGCAGCAGCAGGACACAGACACCGAAGCAGACCCGAAGCAGACCCCCGAGAAAGACCCGTGGTGGACGCCGTGAACGACCCGGCACAGAGCGCCGAGAAGCTCCAGCCCTGGCAGGAGGAGCGCGGACGCGCCCCGATCTCCGTCAAGATCGTGGTGGCGGGAGGCTTCGGCGTGGGCAAGACGACCCTCGTCGGCTCGGTCTCCGAGATCGAACCGCTGACCACCGAGGCGGTGATGACCCGGGCGAGCGAGGAGACCGACGACATCACGGCCACTCCCGAGAAGACCACGACCACCGTCGCCATGGACTTCGGCCGTGTCACCCTCGACGCCGACCTGGTGCTGTACCTCTTCGGCACCCCCGGCCAGCGGCGCTTCTGGTTCATGTGGGACGACCTGGCGCGCGGTGCGATCGGCGCGGTGGTGATGGCCGACACCCGGCGGCTGGAGGACTGCTTCCCGGCGCTCGACTACTTCGAGAGCTGCGCCCTTCCCTACGTCGTCGCCGTCAACCACTTCGAGGGGACGGAGTACTACGAGGCCGAGGACGTGCGCGAGGCGCTGTCCGTTCCCGAGCACGTGCCCGTGGTCATCATGGACGCGCGCAAGAGGGACACGGTCATCGACTCGCTGTCGGCGCTCGTCGGCCACGCGCTGGACCTCACCCCCGCCTGACCGGCAGCTCCGGCGCCCCGTGAACCGGCGCCCCGCGACCCCTACCACCCAGGCACCCCACCACCCAGGCACCCCAGGGGAGAACCGCCATGCGGAAGATACTCATCGTCGGAGCCGGCCAGTCCGGTCTCCAGCTCGCGCTCGGCCTCCAGTCGCACGGCTACGAGGTCACCGTGATGTCCAACCGCACGGCGGACGAGATCCGCGGCGGCCGGGTCATGTCCACCCAGTGCATGTTCGACCAGGCGCTCCAGCACGAGCGCGACCTGGAGATCAATTTCTGGGAGGACCAGAGCCCGCGCACCGAGGGTCTGGGCGTCTCCGTCGTCGGCCCCGAGGGCTCGCGCGTCATCGACTGGGTGGGCCACCTGGACGGGTACGCGCAGTCGATCGACCAGCGCGTGAAGATGGCCGGCTGGCTGGAGACCTTCGCCCAGCGTGGCGGTCAGCTCGTCATCCACGGCGCGGCCGTCTCCGACCTGGACTTCTTCGCCCGCACCTACGACCTGGTGCTCGTCGCGGCCGGTAAGGGCGAGCTGGTCACGATGTTCGAGCGCGACGCGGCGCGCTCGCCGTACGACAAGCCGCAGCGCGCGCTGGCGGTCTCCTACGTGCACGGTCTGGAGCGGCGTCCGGAGCACCCCGAGACGCTGGCGGTGCGCTTCAACCTGGTGCCGGGCGTCGGCGAGCTGTTCATGATCCCCGGTTACACCGTCTCCGGCCCCTGCGACATCATGTTCTGGGAGGGGATCCCCGGTGGCCCGCTGGACGTCTTTCAGAGCGTCAAGGACCCCGCCGAGCACCTGGACCTGACGCTGGAGCTGATGAAGCGCTTCACCCCCTGGGAGTACGAGCGGGCCCGCGGCGTCGAGCTGACCGACGCGGGCGGCACGCTCGCCGGCCGCTACGCGCCGACCGTCCGCAAGCCGGTCGGCCGCCTCCCCTCGGGCGGCGCGGTGCTCGGTGTGGCGGACGTGGTGGTGGCCAACGACCCGATCACCGGCCAGGGCTCCAACACCGCCTCCAAGTGCGCCGCCACCTATCTGGCCGCCATCCTGGAGCACGGGGGCAGGCCGTTCGACGAGGAGTGGATGCGGGCCACCTTCGAACGCTTCTGGGAGGACACCGCCCGGCACGTCACCAAGTGGTCGAACGGGCTGCTGGCGCCGCCGCCGGAGCACGTACTGCGGCTGATCGGGGCGGGCATGGAGCACCAGGAGCTGGCGAACCGCTTCGCCAACGCCTTCAGCGACCCGTCCGACCTGGAGGAGTGGTTCTTCGACCCGGAGAAGGCCCAGGCGTACCTGGCGAGCCTGGCCCCGGCCTGAGCGCACCCCTCACCGCCTGCGCGCGTCTCACCGGCCCTGCCGCGCCGCCTCCGCGCGGCCCAGCAGGGCCAGTTC
>NZ_JBXUOY010000353.1:0-4624 GCF_057196705.1 Streptomyces sp. ATLC9
CTCCGACGGTGGCAGGAACAAGGACCTCGACAATCCTCATTCTCGCTGGTCAGAGGCACTCTCTGTTTTCCTGACCGCCTGTCGGACAGCCCACCTCATGAAAGCCCGAGGCTAAGGGAATGTGACGTCCCGTTGCCGGGCGAGCTCACCCAATCTGTGAGTTCGCGAAGCCCCCGGGACCTGTTCCCGGCGGTGGCGGAGTATCAGCCGTCTTCTGCCGCCCAGGCGGCCAGCCGCTCAGGTGCGGTGACCACCACCCGACCGCGGCCCAGCGAGATCCAGCCTTCCTCGTGCAGCAGACGCAGGGCGCGTACCACGGTCTCGCGGGAGGTGCTGGAAGCCCCGGCCAGCTCCTGCTGCGTGATCCGTATCTCCAGTGAGCGGGGGACCGCCTTCTGCGGGGTGCCGTACCGGTGGGCCAGTTCCAGCAGCACGCGGGCGACGCGCACCACGGCCGGGTACGCGCCGTACTCGGCGCGCGACCGGTCCGAATCCCTGAGCCGTTCCGTCACACTGCGCAGGACGGCCAGAGCGAGGGCACCCTGCTCGGCCAGGAGTCGGCGGAAGCGGTCGGCGGTGACGACGGTTCCCCGTCCGGAGCCCAGCGCGGTCACCGTCGCCGACCGAGGGTGTCCGTCCACACAGGACAGCTCGCCCAGCAGTTCGTTCGGTCCGCGTATGGCGAGGATGCTGGTGTAGCCGTTGGAGGATTCGGCAGTCACCTTGACCAGGCCCTCCTCCAGGAGGACCAGTTCGGTCGGCGGATCGCCCTCCCGCATCAGCACATCGCCGGTCTCCCAGCGGTACGGGCGGCCGCAGGATCGTAACTGCCCCAGGCACTCGGACGGGAGGAACGGGACGCCACCGTTGGGACGGGCCATGGGCTCGCTCACTGGGAGAGTCGTTCCGGTCGGCCCGAGCCTAGCGGGAACGGGCCGGGACGGGAACCGGACACCGCCCGGTTCCCGTCCCGGCCCTGCCCGTGTCAGCGGGGCGACCGGTCACCCGGTCCGGCACCCGTGGCGGCCGGTTCCCCGAGGAAGACGGTGCGGGAGTGCCGCCGCCGCTGGTCGAACCACTCGCGGCCCTCGGTCGCGAGCGCCGCGAGGATACGGAAACCGGTCGAGACACCGGAGGTCTCCCGGGCGAGCTCCCGTAGTTCCCCGGGGGACTCGGCGGTGCTGTCGAGCAGCGCGTAGTCCTCCAGGAACACGTCGAGGAACTGCTGGTTGTCCAGGACCAGCCGGAGCGCCTCACTGGGCAGTGGGGCGTCCGGTCGGCCGTCGTCCCCCGGGGGCCCGTACTCCCGCATCATCTCCTCCAGTTCCTCGATGTCCGGGTCCATGGAAGCGGGCGCGTCGTCCTCGCGGTCCTTCGGGCGCCCGAGGGTCTTCAGCATGGCCGAGCTGATGGCGTCGTAGCGGAAGACCACGTCGCTGCGGCCGGAGTGGCCGCCCGTGGTGAAGTCCATCAGCCAGGTGCTCGTCCACACTCCGCTGGAGGTCAGGACGAACAGTTTGACGAGATAGCTGGAGTAGCGCACGGGGCCGCCCGTCACCCGGGCCCGTACACAGCCGGGGGCGGCTTCCAGCACGAAGAAACTGAACACGATGTCCCGGTGCTCCATCTCGTGCTCCCGGAGCATCTCGCGCAGCAGATGACGCTGGTCGAGGTCGAGCCAGTCGGCCATCCGCACGTCGTCGGGGCGGTGGTCCGCCAGATGGCGCGACCACGAGGCGTGCACCACGCGGTCCTCCTCGTAGGTCTTCCGGCGCTCCTCCAGCCACTCGGCCCGCACGTTCTGCCAGACCGTCTCCCAGACGGCGAAGCCCGCCGCGATCCACAGGGCCGCGGTCAGCACGGCGTACTGGCCGTCTCCCGCGCCGACCATGGGGAACATGACCGACAAGGCGAGCAGCACCAGCAGGCCCAGGCCCAGATTGAGTACCACCTGCGCCCAGCGCGGTTCCCGGGCCCTGCCGTGCGCGCGCCAGCGCGAGGCCTCGTCGGCGGCACGGCGCTGGATCAGCCAGTCCAGTCCGGCAGGCGTGCCGGACCGCCAGAAGAGGTGGGTGAGTTCGGCGACCAGTCGCGGCGCTGCTCCGCACAGTCGCGCATCCAGTCTGCGGCACGGTCGGAGCGGTCGTCGGGGGTGTGCTCGGCGAAGCGCGCCTTTACCAGTTCGGCGACTGTCTGCCGGAAGCGGTCCCGACGGCGGGCTTCGGCGGTGGGGCGTTCATCCGCGGGGGGCCGTGCCCGGGCGGCGGTGCCGAGGAGGGCCCGGGGGAACCCCCTCGCGGTCCGGGGCCCTCCGTCCGGAGCACCGGGCCCGGACCGCCATTTACGCATCCGTTCGGCTCTGGCCTTCTTCCTCATCATGGGGCGGGCGGCGGCCACGATCGCTGTCACCGTCCCGAGGGCGAGCAGTGCGCTGAAGACGATCAGCCCGGTGAGGTCCGACGACGCGGCGGCATCGGCGGTGCCCGGGGCGCCGAATCCGGGACCCCGCGCGGTGCCGGAGTCCGCCGGCCATCCGGTTCCGGGCGCCGTGGGGTTCGGAGAGCCCGCACCGTGCTCGCCCAGACGCGTCAGCGCGAGCACGAGCCCGCCGACGAAGGCGAAGGCGGCCAGCCCCCAGCCGCTCGCCGCGTTCGGCAGCCATCCCGAGTCCCCGCCGGGGTCCGGAGGCCGCGGGGGGAGTGGATCGGCGGTGAAGAACAGCGGTACTCGCCGGGTCCGGTCGTGGGCGAAACGCCGGTCGCGGACCGCGGCTTCCTCCCCGGCGTCGCTCACGTCCCGTTCTATGCCCTGCATGACGCGGCGCAGATGATCCTCGACCTCGGCGCGCCGCTCGTCCGGCAGGCCGGACATCAGAGCGGCGATCTCGGCGCCGGTGGTCTGCCCAACGGGTTCCCGGGTGGTACCGGTGCTGTCCCCACCGGTACCGCCCGGCGGGGACACCGCCGCAGTCAGCAGTTCGCGGACGGTTCGCAAGGCGGTGCGGAATCCCTCGGGGTCGGTGCCCGGGGCCGGAGGCCGGGCGAGTGCCTCCCGCAGGCGCGTCCAGTCGGTGTCGGTGAGTTCCTCGGGGGAACGGCGGCTGACCGCCGCCAGGACGCGGAGGTACTCGAGCCGGGGCGATTCATGGCCCTGAGCCACCACCTCGTCGAGCAGTTGCTCCGCCCGCTCCCGCAGCCCGGCCCGGAGACAGCGCCAGGCCGTCTCCACGCGCTCCTCGGGGGCCGCACCCGGCTCCGCGAAGTACTGGGTCACCGCCCCGTGGTTGACTCCGATCCCGCCGTCGGTGATGCCGCCGTACAGGGCGTCGATTCCCTGGCCGGCCACGGTCACGCCTCCCCACCGGCGAGACGGATCAGTGCTGCGACGGTGGTGGTCAGAGCGCCGGCGTTCTCCACCAGGTCCCGGAGTCGGCGCAGCGCGTTCAGCAGCGGCCGGCGGCCGGCTTCGACGGGCGCGGTGACGTGGCGCTCGGCCTCGTCCAGTTCGGCGGTGGCCCCCGCGTACGCGTCGTCGTCGATCTCGCGTCGGTTCCGGGACTCGCGCAGCTCGACTCTCAACCGGTCCAGCCGGCTCCTCAGCTCGGCCACCTCCGAGGGGGAGGGGCCGGAACGCCAGTCCTGACGTATCTCGCCGTGGTTGTTGATTCCGATGCCGCCGTGGTGGATGCCGCCGTGGAGGACGCCGATCCCGCTGTTCCCGGCCGGGAACGGGGAAGCGGCCTCGGCGGCTCGCCCGGCGGGTGCGTTCTGGTCCTGCCGGGGACCGGAGGCGTCCAGCCCCGGCGGTTCCAGATAGCCGGGGACCCGGATCCACAGCGTCTCGTCCTCCAGTTCTTTGGCGGAGAACGTGACCGACCGGTACTCCAGCGGATCGATGCCGGGGTAGTCGTGGCGGACCACGGCATGGTGCAGCGCGTCGGAGACCCCCACGCTCATGACGGCCTTGGGCGCGGCTTCCAGGGTGCGCTTGAGAGCGGGGACGTCGACCATTCGGAAGGCGGTGTTCAGGTCGGCGCCGACCCAGCCGCGGCCGTCCCAGGCGACCTCGCCGGCATGTACGGCGACGCGTAGCCGCAGCGACCGCGGACCCTCGCGGTGGAGCCGTGCGTGGCTGCGGAGTTCTGCCTCCAGGGCGTCGATGAACGCACCCAGTACGGTGTGCTTCGACACACTGCCCGGCAGGAGCAACATGGCGCCGTCGCCGCGGTCCTCGCCGTGAGCCGCTTCGACCCCGGCAGTGGTGAGCGCCCGTCGCGTCAGGTCGTACATACGCTCTCGAAGCCATGCCTGGTCCGGATCGCCACGTCGACCGGAGCCGACCATGTCCAGGATCACCAGCAGAAAATAGGTGGGCGTGGTTTCCACAGCCGAGTCCCTCCTCGCTCGCACGCACCGGTTGGGAGCACGGCGTACTCGCTCTTTCCGGGGCGCATCTCCTGACTAGCAAGGAGCCGGGTTCGGCACTGCGTCATCTGACGCAGACCACCGGAGACGGCCAGGGCGGATGGGTGCAGATAACCAGCGTGTCTCTTCTGTGGGCGCCCGCGTGGCCGCGGGCGCGGCCCGAAGAGTCACGCGGGGGCGCGGGCCTCCCACACGGGGGG
>NZ_JBXUOY010000354.1:0-4614 GCF_057196705.1 Streptomyces sp. ATLC9
GAGAGGGAAACGCCCGGTTCCATTCCGAACCCGGAAGCTAAGCCTTTCAGCGCCGATGGTACTGCATGGGGGACCGTGTGGGAGAGTAGGACGCCGCCGAACAATTTGTGAAAGAAAGCCCTGCCGGGTTCGCCCGGCAGGGCTTTCCCGCGTTCACGAGAGTCCCGCCTTCCGGGCTTTCAGGGTGGGTGGCGTATGCGTTATGACCTGGTGATCTTCGACAACGACGGTGTCCTGGTGGACAGCGAGCCGATATCCAACCGGATTCTCGCGGCCTCTCTGACGGAGCTGGGGCATCCGACCACGTACGAGGAGTCCATCCGGGACTACATGGGCTCGGCCATGCACCGGGTCCACGATCTGATCCTGCAACGCTCCGGGCAACGCCTGCCCCACGACTTCGACGCCGTCTTCCACAACCGGGTCTTCGACGCGTTCCGGCGTGACCTGCTGCCCGTACCCGGTGTCGCCGAAGTGCTGCGGGAGCTCGATTCCGAAGGAGTGTCGTACTGCGTGGCCTCGTCCGGCACCCATGAGCGGATAAGGGTGGCGCTCGGGAAGACGGGGTTGTACGAGCGGTTCGGGGAGGAACGGGTCTTCAGCTCGCAGGACGTCGGACGGGGGAAACCCGCGCCGGATCTCTTCCTCCACGCGGCACGGGCGATGGAGGTGCCGCCCGAACGCTGCGTCGTGGTCGAGGACAGCCCACCGGGGGTACGGGCGGCTGTCGCGGCCGGGATGGACGTGTACGGGTTCACCGCCATGACGCCGGGGGAAAAGCTGCCGGGAGCGACGGGGCTGTTCTCCTCGATGGAGGAACTGCCCGGGCTCCTGGCCTGAGCAGGCCGGGGGCGGCCCGGAGCGGTCAGCACCGCCGGTGGCGGTGCCCGACGATCCGTTCGCGGCGGTGTGGGCGGCCGTATGGTTCCCCGGGCCGCCCGATACGGTGGCCGGTATGAGCGGCGGCGCACAGCTGATGTGGGACGAGGCGGTCACCGGATACGACTTCGGCCCCGGGCATCCGATGGACCCGGTGCGCCTGAAGCTGACCATGGAGCTCGTCGAGGCGTTCGGACTGCCCGGCGTCTCCGGGCTGAAGGTGGTGGCCGCGGCGCCCGCCGGTGACTCCACACTCAGGCTCGTGCACCGCTCCGACTACATCGACACCGTGCGCCGGATTTCCGCGGATCCCCGGGCGGCGGACGGGTCGTACGGCATCGGGACCGAGGACGACCCGGCCTTCGGGGGAATGCACAACGTCTCGGCACTGATCGCCGGGCAGTCGGTCGGGGCCGCCGAGGCGGTGTGGTGGGGGGAGGTCCTCCACGGTGTGAACTTCGCCGGCGGACTGCACCATGCGATGCCGGGCGGAGCGGCCGGTTTCTGTGTCTACAACGATGCCTCCCTGGCCATCGCCCGGCTCCTGGAGCTGGGCGCCGAGCGGGTCGCCTACGTGGACATCGACGTCCACCACGGGGACGGCGTCCAGGCGGCCTTCTGGGACGATCCACGGGTGCTGACGGTGTCCCTGCACGAGCACCCCCGCATGCTCTTCCCCGGAACCGGCTGGCCGGAGGAGACCGGCGGGGAGAAGGCGGAGGGGAGCGCGGTCAACATCGCGGTCCCGCCCGGCACGTCCGACGGCGGGTGGCTGCGGGCGCTGCACGCGGTGGTGCCGGAACTGCTGCGCTCCTTCCGGCCTCAGGTGCTGGTGACCCAGCACGGTGCCGACACACACATCGAGGACCCCCTCGCGCACCTGGCGGTGACCGTCGACGCGCAACGGGCCGCCGCGGAGGCCTGCCACGACTGGGCGCACGAGTACGCGGAGGGGCGCTGGGTGGCACTGGGCGGGGGCGGTTACGCGGTGGTCGACGTCGTACCGCGCGCCTGGACGCACCTGGTGGCGATCGCGGCGGGTGAGCCGATCGCCCCGAAGACCACGGTCCCGGAGGACTGGCGGCGGCAGGTGTACGCGCACACCCGGCAGGACGCGCCGCGGCGGATGACGGACGGGCGCGAGCCGGTGTGGTCGGACTGGGAGTCGGGGTACGACCCGGCGAGCGCCCTGGACCAGGCGGTGCTGGCCGCGCGGCGCTCGGTGTATCCGGCGCACGGGCTGCTGCCCTGAGCCGCCGCGGAGCCGGGCTCCGCGTGTGTCCCGTACGGCCGGGCGGACGGCGCACTCCGGCCGGTTCCCGGGCCTCTACGTCTCCCGTCCGGGGCTCTGTCGGCGCAGGGACCTCTCCCCCTCGCACCGGCACGGGGGGGATGTGTCGACATGGCGACCCGGTTCGGGGTACGTCGTCGTCTCCCCGGTGCTTACGGGGAGTCGCGCTGATCCAGGGCGGGGGAGCGCGTCCTCCGCGTGGTGCTCCGGGCGCGCTCTCCCGCCCTCCCCTCTCCCGTGCGTACGGTCTCCGGCGCCGCGGCGACACCCGGAAGCCGTTGCGGAGCCGCCGGCCGAGGAGTGCGGACAGGCAGCGCGGCAGGTCAGCCGGGCGCCGGGGGAGGAGGACGGCCGACGAGGGCTGTTCCGCGGCGCCCGCCGCCGGGTATGAGGGGCCGGAGGGAGCGGCCGCCCCGGATCGTGACTCCAAGGTATCGGACGGATACTTTCCGCTTGCTCGCTGTGCCCCCGGTCGTTCGCTTCTGTCGCGTTTGGGGACCGATGGCTACTCCTCTTCCCCACTTGCATCACCCGCCCCTAATCTGGGGAGGAGCGCGCATGCGAGCAGGAGACACCGGAGGGGAAGCCGGTGCCCGACATGTGCGGAAGGTTCAGGTGTGACATGGCTGCTGCCGAGAGGCCTCTGAACGAGGTCGTGTTCCTGACCGTGGCGGAAGTCGCCTCGGTGATGCGAGTGTCCAAGATGACCGTGTACCGCCTGGTGCACAGCGGTCATCTGCCGGCGATCCGGGTGGGCAGGTCCTTCCGGGTGCCGGAGCAGGCCGTCCACGAGTACCTCCGCGGATCGTACGTGGAGGCGGAGAAGAGCGCGTAACCGCGGAACGACGGGCTTGTGGCCCCCTCGTGTCACGAGCACTACCCGGTGCCGGGTAGGCTGGGCCGACGTAGGTCGTGTGGGCTCGGACGCCCCGCACCGAGTGACGAAGTGAGCGAGGGTAAGTCGTGGGCTCTGTTATCAAGAAGCGGCGCAAGCGGATGGCCAAGAAGAAGCACCGCAAGCTGCTCAAGCGCACGCGCGTTCAGCGCCGCAACAAGAAGTGAGCGGGCGCGCCGCACACTGATCCACCGCCCTCCCACCGCCGTGTCGGTGGGAGGGCGGTGGCGTTCCGCCGGGTGGAGGCGGCCAGCCGATACGGTGGCCGCAGGCCCGCCCGCGAGCGGTTCGGGGAACAGGCCGCGAGGAGCGACGAGGAGTACGGAGGGCTGCCGGGGCCCGTGGCAGGGTTTCCGGAGGCGGCCCGCCGCACGCTGAGAGGGAGCAACGTTGGGCAAGGTCGTGCTCGTCACAGGCGTCGCCCGCCGGCTCGGCGGGCGCTTCGTACGGCGGATCCTGCGCGAGCCCGACGTCGACCGGGTCGTCGGGGTGGACGCCGCGCCGCCCGAACACCACCTCGGCGGGGCGGAGTTCGTCCGTGCCGACATCCGGCAGCCCTCGATCGCCGGGGTGCTGGCCGAGCACGGCGTGGACACCGTCGTGCACCTGGACGTCAGCGGAGTGCAGCTTCTGCCCGGTACCCGCGCGTCGGTCAAGGAGACCAACGTCATCGGCACCATGCAGCTCCTGGGCGCGTGCCAGAAGGCGCCGTCCGTGCGGCGTCTGGTGGTGAAGTCCAGCACGAACGTCTACGGCTCCTCCTCCCGCGACCCGGCGGTGTTCACCGAGACCACGCCGGCCAAGGCGCTGCCCGGCGGCGGCTTCACCAAGGACATCGTGGAGGTCGAGGAGTACGTGCGCGGGTTCGCCCGCCGCCGCCCCGACGTGGCGGTGACGGTGCTGCGCTTCGCCAACATCCTCGGCCCCGAAGCGGACACGCCGCTGGCGGAGTACTTCCGGCTGCCGGTGCTGCCGACCGTCCTCGGATATGATCCGCGGCTGCAGTTCGTCCACGAGGACGACGTCGTCGAGGTGCTGCGGCTGGCGGCCGGGGAGCCGCGGCGCGGCACGCTCAACGCGGGGACGTTCAACATCGCCGGCGACGGGGTACTGCTGCTGTCCCAGGCCGCGCGGCGGCTGGGACGGCCCACGCTGCCCCTGTTGCTGCCGGCGATCCGGTGGAGCGGGACCGCCCTGCGCACGGTCGGTGTCACGGACTTCTCGGCCGAGCAGATCCGGCTGCTGACGCACGGCAGGGTCGTGGAGACCACGCAGATGCGCGAGGTCCTCGGTTTCGGGCCGCGGTACACCACGGCCGGGGCCTTCGCCGACTTCGCGCGCGCAGGGGGCCCGGGGCTGCTGCCGCCGGAGAGGCTCGCACACGCGGTGGACCGTATCGAGGAGGTCGTCCGCCATGGCTGACGCCAAGGTCATTCCCTTCGACGACGACCGGTCGCGCGGCGGTCCCGGGCGGTCCGCCCGGGGGCGGGCGGCGGGTGGCGGGCGGCGTACGGGCGACGAGGGCCGCCCCGGCCAGGAGGGCCGGGGC
>NZ_JBXUOY010000355.1:0-4601 GCF_057196705.1 Streptomyces sp. ATLC9
GGGCCGGGGCCTCGGCGGGCGGCTCGGGCCGCGCCGGGCCCCCGGCCTGCGCCGGGGCGGCGCCGGCGGCCCCGATCACGGCCAGCTTCGCGCCGACCTCCGCCGTCTCGTCCTCGCCCACCACGATCTCCAGCAGGGTGCCGGAGGCGGGGGAGGGGATCTCGGTGTCGACCTTGTCGGTCGACACCTCCAGCAGGGGTTCGTCGGCCTCGACCTCGTCACCGACCGACTTCAGCCAGCGGGTGACGGTGCCCTCGGTGACGGACTCGCCGAGCGCCGGCAGCACCACATCGGTGCCCTCCGCCGCACCGCCGGAGGGGGCGGCCTGCTGCGGGGCCTGGGTCTGGGCGGGCTCGGGCTTCGGCTCGGGCCGGGCCTGCGCCGGGGCGGCCTGCGGCTCCGGCTCGGGAGCCGGGGCGGTGGCCGGAGCCTCCGCCTGGGCGGGGGTCTCGGCCGGGGCACCGGCTCCTTCCCCTGCCTGCGGCGGGGATGTCCCATCGTCGATCACGGCCAGTTCGGCGCCGACCTCGACCGTCTCGTCCTCGGCCACCTTGATGGAGGACAGGGTGCCGGAGGCGGGGGAGGGGATCTCGGTGTCGACCTTGTCGGTCGACACCTCCAGCAGGGGTTCGTCGGCCTCGACGTGCTCACCCTCGGCCTTCAGCCAGCGGGTGACGGTGCCCTCGGTGACGCTCTCGCCGAGCGCCGGCAGGGTTACGGAAACCGCCATGGTTTCGGTTGCTCCTAACGAAAAGTGCGAATGGCGTGGTGCTCTCGCGCCCGGGAGGATCAGTCGTGGGAGTGCAGCGGCTTGCCGGCCAGGGCGAGGTGGGCCTCGCCGAGGGCCTCGTTCTGCGTCGGGTGCGCGTGGACGAGCTGCGCGACCTCGGCGGGCAGAGCCTCCCAGTTGTAGATGAGCTGGGCCTCTCCGACCTGCTCGCCCATCCGGTCACCGACCATGTGGACGCCGACCACGGCACCGTCGCGGACCTGTACGAGCTTGATCTCGCCCTGCGTCTTGAGGATCTTGCTCTTGCCGTTGCCGCCGAGGTTGTACTTCAGCGTCACGACCTTGTCCGCGCCGTGGATCTCCTTGGCCCTGGCCTCGGTCAGACCGACGGAGGCGACCTCCGGGTGGCTGTAGGTCACGCGCGGCACGCCGTCGTAGTCGATCGGCACGACGTCCAGCCCGGCCAGCCGCTCGGCCACCAGGATGCCCTCGGCGAAGCCGACGTGGGCGAGCTGGAGGGTCGGGATGAGGTCGCCGACGGCCGAGACGGTGGGCACGCTGGTGCGGCAGTACTCGTCCACCAGGACGTAGCCGCGGTCCATGTTCACCCCGGCCTCCTCGTAGCCCAGACCCTGCGAGACCGGACCGCGGCCGATGGCGACGAGCAGCAGCTCGGCCTCGTGCTCCTTGCCGTTGGCCAGGGAGACCTTCACGCCGCCGTCGGTGTACTCCGCCTTCTCGAAGAAGGAGCCGAGCGAGAACTTGATGCCGCGCTTGCGGAAGGCGCGCTCCAGCAGCTTGGAGCTGTTCTCGTCCTCGGCCGGCACCAGGTGGGGCAGACCCTCGACGATGGTGACGTCGGTGCCGAAGGACTTCCACGCGGAGGCGAACTCGCAGCCGATGACGCCGCCGCCCAGGATGACGACGGACCGCGGCACGCGGTCCAGCTTCAGCGCGTGGTCGGAGGTGATGATCCGGTCGCCGTCGATCTCCAGACCCGGGATCGACTTGGGTACCGAGCCGGTGGCCAGCAGGATGTGCCGACCCTCGTAGCGCTGCCCGTTCACGTCCACCGAGGTCGGGGAGGAGAGGCGGCCCTCGCCCTCCACGTAGGTGATCTTGCGTGAGGCGATCAGCCCCTGCAGGCCCTTGTACAGGCCCGAGATCACGCCGTCCTTGTACTTGTGGACGGCCGGCATGTCGATGCCCTCGAAGGTGGCCTTGACGCCGAAGCCGGCGCTCTCGCGCGCGGAGTCGGCCACCTCGCCGGCGTGCAGCAGGGCCTTCGTCGGAATGCAGCCGTAGTGCAGACAGGTACCGCCGACCTTGTCCTTCTCGATCAGGGCGACGTCCAGACCCAGCTGCGAAGCCCGCAGGGCAGCGGCATAACCGCCGCTACCGCCTCCGAGGATCACTAGGTCGAAAACGGTGCTGGCGTCATTCGCCACGTCACGTCCTCCATGCATGGGTACGCCGGAGCCGGTCCGTCGGAGACCGGGCGGCTGTATGTTCGGCCGCTTCTTGCTCGGCCCTGTGGGTTGAGCGGGCCCTGTCCTGCCGAGACAACATCTTCGCACTTGTCGGCGGACAGTGGGACGCCGGGCCGGTGTCCCAGCCCCTCATACCCAGATGAACAGGAGGATTGCGAGCGGGTACGCGTGTCTACCGGACGGTAGGCCGACCGCGATCGCTCACGGCGAACGCGCCGCGGCCGGAGCGGACCGGAACCGGCCGCGACGCGCGCCGGGGCTCCGTAGGCCGAAAGCCTCCGGAGCCCCGGCGGGACGGCCGTCGAACGGGCCTTCGGGCGTCCGTCAGAGGGCGTCCCCCGCCGCGGCGCGCTCGGCGAGGCGGACCAGTGTGCGCACCGCGCATCCGGTGCCGCCCTTGGGGGTGTAGCCGAACGGGCCGCCGTCGTTGAAGGCCGGACCGGCGATGTCCAGGTGCGCCCAGGTGGTGCCCTCGGCGACGAACTCCTTCAGGAACAGGCCGGCCACCAGGCCGCCGCCCATCCGCTCGCCCATGTTGGCGATGTCGGCGATCGGCGAGTCCATGCCCTTGCGCAGGTGACCGGGGAGCGGCATCGGCCACGACGGCTCGCCCGCCTCGGTCGCGCTGTCGTGGACGGCCGTGCGGAAGGCGTCGTCGTTGGCCATCACGCCGAACGTGCGGCTGCCCAGCGCCAGCATCATCGCGCCGGTCAGGGTCGCCACGTCCACCACCGCGTCCGGCTTCTCCTCGCACGCCCGGGTCAGGGCGTCGGCCAGCACCAGGCGGCCCTCGGCGTCGGTGTTGAGCACCTCGACGGTCTTGCCGCTGTACATGGTCAGCACGTCGCCCGGCCGGGTCGCGGTCCCCGACGGCATGTTCTCCGCCAGCGCCAGCCAGCCGGTGACGTTCACCCGCAGGCCGAGGCGGGCGGCGGCGACCACGGCGGCGAAGACGGCGGCGGCGCCGCTCATGTCGCACTTCATGGTCTCGTTGTGGCCGGCCGGCTTGAGCGAGATGCCGCCCGAGTCGTAGGTGATGCCCTTGCCGACCAGGGCCAGGTTCTTCTTCGCCTTGGAGTGGGTGTAGGCCACACGCACCAGGCGCGGCGGGTTCGCCGAGCCCTGCCCGACGCCGAGGATGCCGCCGTAACCCCCCTTGGCCAGGGCTTTCTCGTCCAGCACCTCCACCGTCAGCCCGTGCTCCTTGGCCGCGCTCTGCACGGCGGAGGCGAAGGACTTCGGGAACAGGTCGTTGGAGGGGGTGTTGACCAGGTCGCGGGCGCGGTTGACCTCCGCGGCCAGCACCTCGGCCCGCTCGGCGACGGCCTTGTGGGCCTTGTCGCGGGGCTTGGCGCCGAGCACGGTGACCTCGGCGAGCGGGACGCTCCTGTCACCGCCCCCGTCCTTGCCGCCCTTGCCCTTCCTGCCCTTGGGGGCGCTCCCGGCGTTCCCGTCCTCCTTGCCGCGGTACTCGGTGAAGGAGTACGAGCCCAGCAGCGCTCCCTCGCAGACGGCGGCCAGGGACGCCTCGTCCCCGGCCGGCAGGGCGAAGCCGGCCTTCTTCCGGCCGCTCAGCGCGCGGGCGGCCGCACCGGCCGCGCGGCGCAGCGCCTCCGGGTCGTACGGTCCGTCCCCGTCCGGGACGTCGCCGAGCCCGACCGCCAGCACCAGGTCGGCCTTCACCCCGTCCGGGGCGGGCAGCTTGGTGACCTCCCCCTCGCCGCCCGACGCGCCGAGGGTCTCCAGGACGCCGGCCAGGGAACCGCCGAACGCCTGGTCCAGGGGCTCGCCGCCCGGAGCGACCACGGGCCCGTCCGGGCCCTTGGCCACACCGACGACGACGGCGTCCGCGCGCAGCGTCGCGGCGGACGTGGAACTGAGAGTGAGAGCAGACACAGTGGTGGGAATCCCTCTTCCGATGGGCAAGCCGAGTGGATGTGCACGGCTTCGGGCACGGGCCGAGCCTACGTCGCGGCCCGGGGCGCCCCGCCGTCGGCTCCGGACGGTGTACGCGAACCCACCGCCCGGACCTGGTGGCGGGGCGTGACGCGAGCGGGGACCGTCCCGCGGAATTCTCCGAGGGGCGCTAACCCGGCGCAAGCACCACCAGGCAGGCGGTCAGCGCGGTTTCGCCCACCGCGCCGAAGACGTCTCCGGTCACCCCGCCCAGTCTGCGGCGGCAGCGGGCCAGCAGCAGGTGCGCCGCGCCCAGCGCGACCAGAACCGCCGCGGCGCACCGTACGGCCCCGTACGGCCCCCACAGTGCCCCCGCGCCCGCCGCCGACGAGACCACCACCACGCAGGTCAGGGCGGCGGCCCGGACGGGCACCGCGCCGGCGACCGCCGCGCCCAGCCCCCCGGGGCGGGCCGCGGGGACGCCC
>NZ_JBXUOY010000356.1:0-4582 GCF_057196705.1 Streptomyces sp. ATLC9
CCCGCGCGCGCGGGGCGGGCCGCGCGCGGGGGGGGGCGCCCGCCCCCCCCCCCCCCCCCCCCCGCCCCCCGGTACGCCCGCCGTACCGGCTGGTGCCGCGTCAGTCAGGGTCTGCCCGGTGGCGGGGCTCCCCCGGCCTCCGGCCGGGGGAGCCCCAGGCGCGTGCGATCGCCAGGCGGCCGGAAACCGCGTGTGGTTGCCTGCCCGGGCTTTCGGCCAACGAAGCGGGCGGGGTGAACCTCGGCCGACGCGGCACTAGATCAGGCCCTGCGCCACCATGCCCTGCTCCACCAGCTCGAAGCCGGCGATGTTGGCGCCGGCCACGTAGTCGCCGGGGCGGCCGTAGCGCTCGGCGGTGGTGTGGCACAGGCCGTGGATGTGCCGCATGATCTCGGTCAGCCGCGCCTCGGTGTGCTCGAAGGTCCACGAGTCGCGCGAGGCGTTCTGCTGCATCTCCAGGGCGCTGGTGGCCACACCGCCGGCGTTGGCCGCCTTGCCGGGGCCGAACAGCACGTCGGCCTCGCGCAGCACGCGCACGCCCCCCGGGGTGGTGGGCATGTTCGCGCCCTCGCCTACCGCCTGCACGCCGTTGCGCACCAGCGTCGCGGCGTCCTTCTCGTCCAGCTCGTTCTGGGTGGCCGAGGGCAGCGCCACCTCGCACGGCACCTCCCAGACCCGGCCGCCGGGGACGAAGCGCGCCCCGACGCGCTCGGCGTACTCGGACAGCCGGCCGCGCTCGGTGAGCTTGACCTGCTTCAGCAGCTCCAGGTCGATGCCCTTCTCCGCGACGACGTAGCCGCCGGAGTCGGAGCAGGCGATCGGGACGGCGCCGAGTTGCCGGGCCTTCTCCATGGCGTAGATGGCCACGTTGCCGGAACCGGAGACGACCACGCGCTTGCCCTCCAGGGTCTCGCCGCGCGTCCTGAGCATCTCCTCGGTGAAGACGACCAGGCCGTAACCGGTGGCCTCGGTGCGGGCCTGGGAGCCGCCCCACAGGACGCCCTTGCCGGTCAGGACGCCGGCCTCCCAGCGGTTGGTGATCCGGCGGTACTGGCCGAAGAGATAGCCGATCTCGCGGCCGCCGACCCCGATGTCGCCCGCCGGGATGTCCGTGTACTCACCCAGGTGGCGGTACAGCTCGGTCATGAAGGACTGGCAGAAGCGCATGACCTCCGCGTCCGACCTCCCCTTGGGGTCGAAGTCGCTGCCGCCCTTGCCGCCGCCGATCGGCATGCCGGTCAGGGCGTTCTTGAAGGTCTGCTCGAAGCCCAGGAACTTGATGACCCCCAGGTTGACGGACGGATGGAAGCGCAGGCCGCCCTTGTACGGGCCGAGGGCGCTGTTGAACTCCACCCGGAAACCGCGGTTGACGTGGGTCCTCCCGGAGTCGTCGCTCCACGGGACGCGGAAGATGATCTGCCGCTCAGGCTCGCACAGGCGCTCGATGAGGGACTCGTCCAGCAGCTCGGGACGCCGGGCGAAGACCGGTTCGAGGGATTCCAGGACCTCCCACACGGCCTGGTGGAACTCCTTCTCGCCGGGATTGCGGTGCAGTATCCGGTCGTAGATCTTCTCGATCACGCGTACTCCTAGAAGGTGCGGCTCCTGTTGTCCCGCCGGTTCCGCCGACCCCTGCGGAACCCGTGAAACGCACGACGCCGAGCACCCCCGTGGAGATCGGGTGCTCGGCGTCTTCGTCGACGTGGCGGACTTCAAGCGTGACACGCCCCGACTGCGAGTTCCTCCCGGGGTGCCCCGGGTACCCGGCCCGGCGGCCGGAAACCGGGGCGGCGCGGGCGCCGCCCCGGGCCGCGGAACCGCTTCAGACCGGAACGACATGAACATCATGGGCGTTCATCACCTGGAGATACGCCTCGATATCGCCAGGGTCGCTGGTGAAGACCACCGCGCTGCCGTGCCGGACGGCCGACAGCGCCACCAGCGCGTCCACCGCGTCCGGACGCTTCCTCGGCGGGAGCTCCGCCTTCCCCAGGGCCGCGCCGATACGCTGCCAGTCGGCGAGATCCGGTCCCGTCACGCAGGTGATGCACGCCGTCTGGCCGACCTCGGTGGGACGCATGGCCGACTCGGAGCCGCGCGCCCGCGGAACCGTACAGCCCCTCAGCGCCAAAGCCAGCGCGTGGACCGTCGCCGGACTGGGACGCCACACCTGAGCCAGCACCGGGCCGGGTACCACGGCCCGGTGCGGCGCCTCCCCCATGGCGGCGTGAAGGCGTGCCGCCTTCGCCTTGCGGTCGGCCAGCGCGATGAGCATGCCGGTGTCGTACACCGGCACCCGTGCGGTCACGCCGCGTTCCCGGGGTGGCTGTCGGCCCTGGTGGGCGCGTCGCCCCCGAGAACGAGCTCCACGGCTTCGCGCACCTCCTGCCGCTCCGCCTCGGTGAGATCGTCGTCGCCGGGCTCGGGAAGCGCGGGCAGTTCGGCGGCCTCCGCCTCGGCCGCGGCGATCACCGCGTCGATGTGGGAGAACTGGGCCTCTATGGCCTCGGTCTCCGCCATCTGCCGTGTGGCGGCGTTGACCAGGTAAGCGGAGACATCCATGCCCGCACGCTCGGCATGGGCCCTGATGCGCGCGGCGTGTTCGCTGTCCAGGCTGATGCTGATCCTCGTCTTGGCCATGAATGCATTGTATGACGCGTATTACGCCCTGCTTCACGTTCTTCCCCGCGGTCGTCCGACAACCTGCCGCCCAGGACTACAAACGGCCTCACTGGTAAGGGATGTGGCATCCCCGGCGCGCGTGCGCGGGGGCCGCGCGGGAAGCGGGGTACAAGCGCCTGCGCGCCGCGTGGCGCGCTTGGAGGGAAAGGGGAGACGAATTAAGTTAGGCTCACCTAATTTCCTGGCCGCTCGGGCGGTCGGGCGACGCATCCGGAGGGAGGGGACGTGAGCGCTTCCGACGGCGGCTGACACCACGCACCGGACGACCGCACCGCCTCCCCGACCCACCGCCTTCCCGACCGCGCCGCACCCAGCGAGGTAGAGCCCGTGTCCATCGTTCTCCCGCCCTCCGCCGCCCCGCGTTCCGCCTACCCCGCCGAGGTCCTGCCCGAGCCGGTCCGCCGGCGCCTGCTGGAGCTGGCGGAGGGCGAGGCACCCGTCTCCGCCTACCTCTACGACGGCCGGGCCGCCGCCGCGCGCGCCCGCGAGCTGCGCGCCGCGCTGCCGGAGTGGGCGGCCGTCCACTACGCGGTGAAGGCCAACTCCTTCCCCGGCGTCGTACGCGCGCTGGCCCCGTACGTGGACGGCTTCGAGGTCGCCTCCCGCACCGAGCTGGAGCTGGCCCTGGCCGCCCTGCGGGAGCGGGACGGCTCCGGAGACCCGCAGGGCTCCGGCCGCTCCTCCCCCGTCCCCGTCGTCGCCGCCGGGCCCGCCAAGTCCGTGCCCGTACTGGCCGCCCTGGTGCGCGCCGGGGTCGAGGCGATCAACGCCGAGAGCCTGCTGGAGCTGCACCGCATCAGCCGCATCGCCGTCGCCGAGGGCACCACCGCCCGGGTGGCGCTGCGGGTCAACCCCGCCGGCGGCCCCGATGACGGCCCCGACGCCGCCCCGGCCCCCGGGTCGCTGCGCATGGGCGGCCGGGCGTCGCAGTTCGGGGTGTCCGAGCCCGACGTGCCCGGGGTGCTGGAGCAGGCGCTGCGGCTGCCGGGCCTGGACGTCACGGGCTTCCACGTCCACGCGGCCTCCAACAACCTCGACGCCGACTCCCAGGCCGCCCATCTGCGCCGGTGTGTGGAGTGGAGCGCGGCGACCGCCCGGAGGCACGGCGTGGACCTGCGCATGGTCGACGTCGGCGGCGGCATAGGCGTGGCCTTCGAGGAGCTCGCGGGCGAGCGGCCCTTCGACGTGGACCGCTTCGGCGAGCTGGTCGCGCGGTGCGAGCCGCCGCCGGGCGTGCGGGTGGTCCTGGAGCCGGGCCGCTTCCTGGTGGCCGACTGCGGCTGGTACGCGGCCGAGGTCACCGACGTCAAGCACAGCTACGGCACCGCCTTCGCCGTGCTGCGCGGCGGCATCAACCACTTCCAGCTCCCCACCTCCTGGGACCTGGTGCACAACATCGCCGTCCTGCCCGTCGACCGCTGGCCCGACGGCCTGCCGCGCCCGGAGGCGGCCGGTACGCGCGTCACCGTCGTCGGCGAGCTGTGCACCCCCGAGGACACCCTGCTGCGCGATGTCCGGGTGGACCGAGTCCGAGCGGGGGATCTGGTCGTTTTCCCCTACGCGGGCTCCTACGGCTGGGAGTTCGCGATGCACGGCTTCCTCGGCCACCCCGTCGCGGAACGCCACCTGCTGTGACCGGCGACCGACCGCCCACCCGGGGACGGCCGCCGGGCCGTACGGCCGACGCCCTCCCCGACGGAGCAGAGGAACAACGGAGTTATGACGCCATGACCGTGTCCACCGCACCCCCGACACCGGCCGCCGCCACGGCCACCGACTCCGCGGCCACGGACACCGCACCGGGACGGGCGGCGTGACGGGCCGCGTCCGCGCGGCGGAGACGGACTCCCCCGGCGCCGGACCTCCCGGGCGCCCGGGACGGCGGCGGCCGGGCCGAGGC
>NZ_JBXUOY010000357.1:0-4574 GCF_057196705.1 Streptomyces sp. ATLC9
CCGCGGCCTCGACGGGGAGGGCCTCCTCGCCCGGTGCGGTGGGGCCGCCCGGGCGTCCGTCCTCCTCGGGCCACAGGTCCAGCGCGGCGCAGAGCGTGGGCAGGAAGGCCATGGCGGCGGTCGCGTAGCCCTCCGCCGAGGGGTGGTAGTTGTCCGGGCCGAACAGCTCCCGCGGGTTCGCCTCGAACTCCGGACCGAGCAGGTCGCCCAGTGAGACCGTCCACCCGCCCTGCTCCACCACCGCGATCGTCTGGGCCGCCGCGAGCCGGCGGCTCATCCGCCGGGCCAGCCAGCGCAGCGGCTGGGCGACCGGCTCGACCGTGCCCAGGTCCGGGCAGGTTCCCACCACGACCTCGCACCCGGCCGCCCGCAGCCCCGCCACCGCGTCCCGCAGCAGCCGTACCGAGACGGCGGGCGGCACGCGGTGGGTGACGTCGTTCGCGCCGATCATGACGAGGCACACGTCGGGAGCGCCGTCGTCGCCGTCCTCCAGCAGCCGCGCCACCTGGCGCCCCAGGTCGTCCGAGCACGCCCCCGACACCGCCACGTTGCGCAGCCGCACCGGCCGCTCCGCCACCGCGGCCAGACCCGCGGCCAGCAGGGCGCCCGGGGTCTGCCGCGGCCGGTGGACGCCCTGCCCGGCGGCGGTGGAGTCGCCGAGCACCGCCAGCCGCAGCGGCGCGGCCTGCGCGCCCGGGCCGACGGAGGCGACGGCCGTGCCGTAGACCCCGTCCGCCGACGGCGGTACGCCGTCCGATCCGCCCACCCGGCGCCGCGCCAGCCGTACCTCGGCCATCAGCAGGCCGACGGCCGCCCCGCCGAGCAGTCCGGCTCCTCCGCCGCCGTACGCCGCGGCGGTCGCGATCCTGCGTGCCACTCCCGCTCCGGACACCGGTCCGGGCACAGCACTCGCCATCGGGCCCTCCGTTCCGCCGCGCCCCCGCAGCCTTCTCGCACCCCCGCGCCCCGTGCGCCCGGCGCGCGATCCGTACGGCACACCCGTACGGTCACCATGAGTCTCATGCCCAGTACAGGTGGCTGCGCAACGCGCGTCAACGCCGCTCCGGCGTCCCCCTAGGCTGGCTGCACGGGCAGGCGACGGCGACTGCCCCCGAGTGCGGAGAATCAGGTGCAGTATCACGAGTCGATGATCGAGCTTGTCGGCAACACCCCGCTGGTCAAGCTGAACAAGGTGGCGGCGGGGATCCGGGCCACCGTCCTGGCCAAGGTCGAGTACTTCAACCCCGGCGGCTCGGTGAAGGACCGGATCGCGGTCCGGATGATCGAGGCCGCCGAACGCTCCGGGGAGCTGAAGCCGGGCGGCGTCATCGTCGAGCCCACCTCCGGCAACACCGGGGTCGGGCTGGCGATCGTGGCCCAGCAGAAGGGCTACCGCTGCGTCTTCGTCTGCCCGGACAAGGTGTCCACGGACAAGATCAACACACTGCGCGCGTACGGCGCCGAGGTCGTGGTCTGCCCCACCGCGGTCGACCCCGGGCACCCCGACTCCTACTACAACGTCTCCGACCGGCTGGTGCGCGAGACGCCGGGCGCCTGGAAGCCGGACCAGTACAGCAACCCGGACAACCCGCGCTCCCACTACGAGACCACCGGCCCCGAGCTGTGGCGGCAGACGGACGGGAGGATCACCCACTTCGTGGCCGGCGTCGGCACCGGCGGCACCATCAGCGGCACCGGCCGCTACCTCAAGGAGGTCTCCGGCGGGAAGGTGCGGGTCGTCGGCGCCGACCCGGAGGGCTCGGTGTACTCCGGCGGATCGGGGCGCCCCTACCTGGTGGAGGGCGTCGGCGAGGACTTCTGGCCCAGCGCCTACGACCGCGAGGTGGCGGACGAGATCGTCGCCGTCTCCGACAAGGACTCCTTCCGGATGACGCGGCGGCTGGCCCGCGAGGAGGGCCTGCTGGTCGGCGGCTCCTGCGGCATGGCCGTGGTCGCGGCGCTGCGCGTGGCCGAGGGGCTCGGGGAGGACGACACGGTCGTGGTCCTGCTGCCGGACGGCGGGCGCGGCTACCTCTCGAAGATCTTCAACGACGAGTGGATGGCGGACTACGGTTTCCTGGAGGACGGCGAGCCCACCCAGGCCCGCGTCGGCGATGTGCTGCGCCGCAAGGACGGCGGGCTGCCCTCGCTGGTCCACATGCACCCCGAGGAGACGGTCGGCGAGGCCGTCGAGGTGCTGCGCGAGTACGGCGTCTCGCAGATGCCCGTGGTCAAGCCCGGCGCCGGGCACCCGGACGTGATGGCGGCCGAGGTCGTCGGCTCGATCGTCGAACGCGACCTGCTGGACGCGCTGTTCACCGGGTGCGCGAAGCTGGAGGACCCGCTGGAGGCCCATATGAGCGCACCGCTGCCGCAGGTCGGCTCGGGCGAGCCGGTCGCCGACCTGATGGCGGTGCTGGAGGGGGCCGACGCGGCGATCGTGCTGGTGGACGGCAAGCCGACCGGGGTGGTCAGCCGCCAGGACCTGCTGGCCTTCCTCGCCCGGGGCGGTGGGGCCGGCAGGGGCGGGGCGGAGTAGGTACCTGGTCGTCACGGCAGGGAAAAACGCGGTTAACACCCGTCGGGCACTGTGGTGTCCAACGGCGCGGAGGCTTCCGGAGCGGCTCCCGGACTCCTACCGGCGCCCGGGACGCGGGCCAGGCCCGGCCGCGCGTCCTCGCGGGGACCGCCGTCGTCCCGCCCTCGGTGCGCGCACCGGGGTGCGGCGGTCCCCGCGCGAATCCTCCCGGCGGGCGTGTGCGCCCGTCCCCCGCCCCGCCCTCCACCGCCCGCCCCGGACTTCTGGCGCCCGCACCGCCGGGCCGGGCCGGCTCCGGCCGGTACTGAATAGGCTTATGCGGAGCAGGAAGGTCCTGAAAGGGACGGCGCGAGCGGGGTGGAGGGGCAGGTGGGCACGGTGAGCGGTGCGGGCACGCGGCTGCTGAGGATGTTCGAGGGGCACCGGCTGACCCCCACTCAGCGGCGGATCGCCCACTGCATGGTGCGACGGGCGGACGACGCCCCGTTCCTGTCCAGCGTGGAGCTGGCGGAGCTGGCCGGTGTCAGCCAGCCGTCGGTGACCCGCTTCGCCGTGGCCCTGGGCTTCGACGGCTACCCGGCGCTGCGCAGGCACCTGCGCGAGGCCCTCCCCGCGTCCCCGGCGGGCGGCGCCCCCGGCGCCGGAGCGGAGGGGACGGACGGCGGCGGCGCGGCGGGCAACGCGTACCAGCAGGCCGTGTACGCCGAGATCGAGAACCTGCGGCAGCTCGCGGCCCAGCTCTCCGACCCCGCCCCCGTCGCCGAGGCCGGACGCCTGCTGGCCGCCTCCCGGCCGCTGCCCGTCCTGGGCCTGCGGGCCGCCGCCGCGCAGGCCCGCGGTTTCGCGTACTTCGCCGCCAAGGTGCACCCGGACGTACGGCTGCTGGACGAGGCGGGCTCGATGCTGGACGACCGCCTCGACGCCGCGGTGCGGGCCGGGGCGAGCGCGCTGCTGTGCTTCGCGCTGCCCCGCCATCCGCGTGAGACGGTGGCGGCGCTGGCGCACGCCCGGGAGGCCGGGCTGCGGATCGTCACCGTCGCCGACAGCGTCCTCGCGCCCGTCGCCCGCCCCGGTGACCTGCTGCTGCCCGCCGCCGTCGGGACCGCGCTGTCCTTCGACACCGCCTGCTCGCCCATGATGCTGGGACGGGTGCTGCTGGAGGCGATGTGCGACGAACTGCCCGACGCGCAGGCCCGGCTGGAGGAGTTCGACGTGCGCGCCGCCGAGCGGGACCTGTTCGCCGAGTGACCGCCCGGCCCGGCCGGAGGGGCCCCACCGGGCGCCGGGCGGTACCGGCCGTTCTCTCAGGCGAATCTCATCGTCGCCGACTACGCTTTCCCCCCGAGCGAGCCGTCACGCGGTGACGCGGTGGCGGCGCACAGCCGAACGGAGAACATCACCGGAACGTCACCGGAAGGAACGAGGAGGGCTGCCGTGGGACGGGGAGCGTACGCGCTGGCGAGGGTCGCGGTGTACACACGGACGGCGGGCACCGCGCTGTGGTGGACCGGCCTGGCGGCCGCGGGCGTCGGCCTGGCCGTACCGGGGCTGACCGGGCGGCGCATCGGGATCCTGGGCGGGGCCGTGCTCTTCCTCGTAGCGGCCGCCGGGGTCTTCCTGGCGCGCCGCCGCCGCTGCACCGGGCTGATCAAGGCGTCGACCACGGCCGGCAAGTGGGTGGTGCTCCACGACCGGGCGGTGACCGTGCGCGTCTGGCTGCGCAGGCGCCGCTGGTGGCTGGCCGCCGCGTTCCTGGCCGCCGTGGCCTCGTCCCTGGCCGCTCCGGCCGCCGGCGGACTGCTGCTGGCCGGAGCCGGGGCGGGGCTGCGGGCCAGGGCGGTGTGGCTGGGCCGCTGGGAGCGGCGCAACGAGAAGCTGCTGTGGGTGCGCCCGGAGTGGGCGGACGGGCGCAGCCCGTCCCGCAAGGGCGTGCGCGGCTGGATGACCACCGGTCCGCTGGCCGGGGACGCCGCGCCGGGCGGCGCCCGCCGCCGCACCCCGGCGCCGGGAGCGGCCCGGGAGCGCCGCCCCCGGG
>NZ_JBXUOY010000358.1:0-4535 GCF_057196705.1 Streptomyces sp. ATLC9
GGCCGGGGCCGGGGCCGGGCCCGCGGCCGTCTCGCAGGGCGGGCGGCGGACGCGGGAGCCGGAGCGGCGCCTCTAGGCTGGTCAGGACAGCAGCACGGGGCGGAGGCAGGGGAGCGAGCAGGTGACGGTACGAGTGGTGCGGGGCGCCGTGCGGTTGGACCGGGACGAGGCCGGGCACGGGGCAGGGTGCGTGGACGGGCGGGTCCCGCTGCCGCCCGCCGGATCTCCGCAGCGCTGCGCGCCGACGGCCGGCGGCCCGGCCGGTGTCCGGTCCGCCGCCCCGCGCGAGGACATCGCGCGGTGAGGACCGCGCTCGTCATCGGCACCGGACTGATCGGCACCTCCATCGCCCTGGCGCTGGCCGGGCGCGGGGTGCGGGTGCACCTGGAGGACCACGACGCCGACCAGGCCCGCACCGCCGCCTCCCTGGGCGCGGGGACCGACCGGCCGCCGGAGGGGCCGGTGGACCTCGCCGTCGTGGCCGTGCCGCCCGCCCACATCCCCGCCGTCCTCGCCGCGGCCCAGCGCCGGAAGGCGGCACGCGGCTACCTGGACGTCGGCAGCGTCAAGGGCGGCCCGCGCCGGGAGGCGGCGGCGCTGGGCTGCGACCCGGCCACCTACCTGGGCACGCACCCGATGTCCGGGCGTGAGATCTCCGGTCCGCTGGCCGC
Organism: Streptomyces sp. ATLC9; assembly: GCF_057196705.1. Classification (NCBI taxonomy): domain Bacteria; kingdom Bacillati; phylum Actinomycetota; class Actinomycetes; order Kitasatosporales; family Streptomycetaceae; genus Streptomyces; species Streptomyces sp. ATLC9. The sequence continues at coordinate 672 of NZ_JBXUOY010000358.1, forward strand.
CACCGCCGATCTCTTCGAGGGGCGGCCCTGGGTCCTGACCCCCACCCCGGAGACCGACACCGAGGTGCTCAACCTCGCACTGGAGCTGGTGTCGCTCTGCCGTGCCGTCCCCGTGGTGATGGACGCCGACGCCCACGACCGGGCCGTCGCCCTCGTCTCGCACACCCCGCAGCTGCTGTCCAGCCTGGTCGCGGCCCGCCTGGAGGGCGCCGACGAGACGGCCGTGCGCCTGTGCGGCCAGGGCATCCGCGACGTGACGCGGATCGCCGCCTCCGATCCGGGCATGTGGATCGACATCCTCTCCGCCAACCCCGGCCCCGTGGCCGACGTCCTGGCCGCGGTGGCCGGCGATCTGGAGGAGACGGTGCGGGCGCTGCGCGCGCTGCAGTCCGCCGACGAGACCGAGCGCACCGGCGGGGCGGCGGGCATCGAGGACGTGCTGCGCCGCGGCAACAGCGGGCGGGCCCGGGTCCCGGGCAAGCACGGGCAGGCCCCGGCCGCCTACGAGACGGTTGCGGTGCTCATCAGTGACCAGCCGGGCGAGCTGGCCGGCATCTTCGCCGAAGCCGGACGGGTCGGCGTCAACATCGAGGACGTCCGGATCGAGCATGCCACCGGCCAGCAGGCCGGCCACGTCCAGCTCATGGTCGAGCCGAGCGCCGCCCCCGTGCTGACGGCGGCGCTGCGCGAGCGGGGCTGGGCCATCCGGCAGCAGTAGGGGTCCCCGGCCGGCGGTAGCCTTGTGCCGGACGGGGAGGGCGTGCCGGCGTTCCCCTCGCCGGCGCCCCGCGCCCGCGTTCCCACCCGTGCCCCGAGCAGTTCGAGAAAGGTGCCCGACACCGTGGCAGCAACCTCCCGGCAGGCGTCCTCCGTGTCCCCGGACGCCCCGGTCCCCGTCATCGTCGCCATCGACGGCCCGTCCGGCACGGGCAAGTCGAGCACCTCCCGGGCCGTCGCGGCCAAGCTCGGCCTGAGCTACCTGGACACCGGCGCGCAGTACCGCGCGATCACCTGGTGGATGCTGACCCACGACATCGACGTGAAGGACGCCGGGGCCGTCGCCGCCGCGGCCGACCGTCCCGAGATCCTCTCCGGCACCGACCCGGCCGAGCCGACCATCACCGTGGACGGCACGGACGCCTCCGGCCCGATCCGCACCCAGGAGGTCACCGGCGCGGTCAGCGCGGTCAGCGCGGTGCCCGCGGTGCGCACCCGGATCACCGAGCTCCAGCGCGCCATCGCCGCGGGCGCCCCCACCGGCATCGTCGTCGAGGGCCGGGACATCGGCACCACCGTCCTGCCCGACGCGGACCTGAAGATCTTCCTCACCGCCTCGCCCGAGGCCCGCGCGGCCCGGCGCGGCGGCGAGCTGAAGGGCAGCGGCAGCCGTCCGGTCGACCTGGACGCCACCCGCGAGGCACTCCTGAAGAGGGACGCCGCCGACGCCGGGCGCAAGGCCTCCCCGCTGCGCAAGGCGGACGACGCGGTCGAGGTGGACACCACCGAGCTGACCCTGGAGCAGGTCATCGAGTGCGTCGTCACCCTGATCGAAGAGAAGCAGCAGGCCAGGTGAGCGCGGCGGACGGGAGCGGCGGCGGCCCGGGGCTTCCCAGCGCACGGGGCGCGGCGGTCGGGCGCCGCATCGGGATCGGCCTGATGTACGGGCTGTGGCGGCCCAGGGTGCTCGGCGCCTGGCGGGTTCCGGCCGCCGGGCCGGTGATCCTCGCCGTCAACCACACGCACGCCGTTGACGGCCCGCTGCTGATGGGGACCGCGCCCCGGCCGGTGCACTTCCTGATCAAGAAGGAGGCCTTCACCGGCCCTCTCGACCCCTTCCTGACCGGTATCGGCCAGATCGAGGTGGACCGGAAGGCCGCCGACCGCGTCGCGATCACCAGGGCGCTGGGGGTACTGGGCGACGGCGGTGTGCTGGGGATCTTCCCGGAGGGCACCCGGGGCGAGGGCGACTTCGCCTCGCTCCGCTCGGGCCTGGCCTACTTCGCCCTGCGGGCGGGGGCGCCCGTCGTGCCCGTCGCGGTGCTGGGGACGGCCGGGAGGCGGGGGCGTGCGATACCCGCGCTGCCTCCGCTGCGGGCCCGCGTCGACGTCGTGTTCGGCGAGCCCTTCGACGCGGGCGACGGCAGCGGCAGGCGCACCCGGGCCGCGCTGGACGAGGCGACGGTACGCATCGGCGAGCGGCTGACGGCCCACCTGGCCGACGCCCGGCGCGTCACCGGACGCGATTAGACGACACTGGACTTCCGTACCCGTGGCACCCGCGCACCGCGCGCGGGTCGCACACGGTGCGCCCGCGGGGCGCACAGGGCTACGGGAAACACGTACACACGAGGACAGGACTTCATGAACGAGCAGACCCACGTCGGCGACGAGCACGGGCACGGTGAGCTCGGCGACGCCGAGTACGCGGAGTTCATGGAGCTCGCCGCGCAGGAGGGGTTCGACGCCGAGGACGTCGAGGGGGCGCTCGGTGAGGCCGGGCACGGGCCGCTGCCGGTGCTGGCCGTCGTCGGCCGCCCGAACGTCGGCAAGTCGACCCTGGTCAACCGCATTCTCGGCCGCCGCGAGGCCGTCGTCGAGGACCGCCCCGGCGTCACCCGGGACCGGGTCACCTACGAGGCCGAGTGGGCGGGCCGCCGCTTCAAGGTGGTCGACACCGGCGGCTGGGAGCAGGACGTCCTGGGCATCGACGCCTCGGTGGCGGCCCAGGCGGAGTTCGCGATCGAGGCCGCCGACGCGGTGGTCTTCGTGGTGGACGCCACGGTCGGCGCGACCGACACCGACGAGGCCGTCGTCAGGCTGCTGCGCAAGGCGGGCAAGCCCGTGGTGCTGTGCGCCAACAAGGTCGACGGGCCCTCCGGAGAGGCGGACGCCGCCATGCTGTGGTCGCTCGGCCTCGGCGAGCCCCACCCGGTCTCCGCCCTGCACGGCCGCGGCACCGGCGACATGCTGGACGAGGTGCTCAAGGCACTGCCCGAGGCGCCGCCGCAGACCTTCGGCGGCGGGATCGGCGGGCCGCGCCGGGTGGCGCTGATCGGCCGCCCCAACGTCGGGAAGTCCTCGCTGCTGAACAAGGTGGCGGGGGAGGACCGGGTGGTCGTCGACCAACTGGCGGGCACCACCCGCGATCCGGTCGACGAGCTGATCGAACTCGGTGGGAAGACCTGGAAGTTCGTCGACACCGCCGGCATCCGGCGCCGGGTGCACCTGACCGAGGGCGCCGACTACTACGCCTCGCTGCGCACGGCCGCCGCACTGGAGAAGGCCGAGGTCGCGGTCGTCCTCATCGACGTCAGCGAGCCGATCAGCGTGCAGGACACCCGCATCCTCACCATGGCGGTCGACGCCGGGCGCGCGCTGGTCCTCGCGTACAACAAGTGGGACACCCTGGACGAGGAACGCCGCTACTACCTGGAGCGCGAGATCGAGACCGATCTCGGCCAGGTGAAGTGGGCGCCGCGGGTGAACGTCTCCGCGCGCACCGGCCGCCATATGGAGAAGCTGGTGCCGGCGATCGAGACCGCGCTGGCCGGCTGGGAGACCCGGGTGCCGACCGGGCGGCTCAACGCCTTCCTCGGCGAACTGGTGGCCGCCCATCCCCATCCGGTCCGGGGCGGCAAGCAGCCCCGGATCCTCTTCGGTACCCAGGCGGGCACCCGTCCGCCGCGCTTCGTCCTGTTCGCCTCCGGCTTCCTGGAAGCCGGCTACCGCCGCTTCATCGAGCGCAGGCTGCGCGAGGAGTTCGGATTCGAGGGCACGCCCGTCCACATCTCGGTGCGGGTGCGCGAGAAGCGCGGGCGCAGGAAATGAGGTGTGAGTGGGGGCGGGCGCCGGGGAGGGAAGCGC
>NZ_JBXUOY010000359.1:0-4524 GCF_057196705.1 Streptomyces sp. ATLC9
GGCACGTAACCCCACAACCCGGCCCGCACCCACGCGGGGGGGGGGCGCCGGCGGCGGCGGGGAAACACCCCCGTCCGCCGCTTCCAACGCCGGGGGACCCCCCGAACGTTCCCGGACGGCGCACCGGGTCCGCCCGGGCCCGTCAGCCTCCGTAGACGTGCGGCGCCAGCGTCCCCACGAACGGCAGGTTGCGGTACTTCTCCGCGTAGTCCAGCCCGTAGCCGACGACGAACTCGTTGGGGATGTCGAAGCCGACCCACTTCACGTCGATCGCCACCTTCGCCGCCTCCGGCTTGCGCAGCAGGGTGCAGACGTTCAGCGAGGCGGGCTCGCGCGAGCCGAGGTTCGACAGCAGCCAGGACAGCGTCAGGCCGGAGTCGATGATGTCCTCGACGATCAGGACGTGCCGCCCCTTGATGTCGGTGTCCAGGTCCTTGAGGATGCGGACCACACCGGAGGACTGGGTGCCCGCGCCGTAGGACGACACCGCCATCCAGTCCATGGTGACCGGTGAGGACAGAGCACGGGCGAGGTCCGCCATGACCATCACCGCGCCCTTGAGAACCCCGACCAGGAGCAGGTCCTCGCCCTCGTACTCCGCGTCGATCGCCTCCGCCAGCTCGGCCAGCTTCGCGTCGATCTCTTCCTTGGTGATGAGCACCGACTTGAGGTCGGCGCCCATGTCCTTGTCGTCCACCCTGCTGCTCTCGGTCGGGGATCACACTTGCCGGATGACCAGTGTGCCACCCTGCCGTCGGGCGGCCACCCGGCCGGGCAGGCTGATGGCCCGCTGGCCGTGCCAGCCGGTGACCAGCCGGTCCACCTCCTCGATGTGGCGGGCGAACAGCGAGCCCGCCGGGGAACCGGCCGCGACCGCCGCACGGCGCAGCACGCGCCGGCGGACGGCGGGCGGCAGGCCGCCGAGCCCGGCGATGTCGAGGGCCGATCCGGACCTCCCCACGAGATCCGTGACATTCACGACATCGCCGGTGTCGCCGGTGTCGCCGCCTCCGCCGCCCTCCCCGCCCTCCGCCTGGGACGCCTGGGACGGCAGGGAACACGGGGACAGCGGGGAGTGCGGAAGCTCCGCGCGGACCTTCCGTTCGGCCTCGCGGGCCCAGGCGTCGAGGGCGTCGGCGTCGTCCCGCGAGAGCTGCGCGGTGCGGGCCAGGGCCTCGACCACACCCCTGCCGAGCGCCTTCTCCAGGGCCGGCAGCGCGTCGTGACGCACCCGGGAGCGGGTGAAGGCCGGATCGGCGTTGTGCGGGTCGTCCCAGACCGGCAGCGACTGCACCATGCACGCCTTGCGCGTGATCTGCCGGTCCACGGCGAGGAACGGCCTCAGATAGCGGTGCCGGACGCCGTCGCGGCCGGCCGGCGAGCCGGAGACGGCGGCCATTCCGGACAGCGAGCGGGTGCCGGAGCCCCGGGCCAGGCCGAGCAGCACCGTCTCGGCCTGGTCCTCGCGGGTGTGGCCGAGGAGGACCGCGACGGCGCCGAGGCGGTCGGCGGCCTCGTCGAGGGCGGTGTAGCGGGCGGTGCGGGCGGCGGCCTCGGGACCGCCGTCGCGGCCGACGGCCACGGCGAGGGCCTCGGCCGGTTCGAGGGAGAGTTCGGTGAGACGGGAGACGACCTCCCGGGCCCGGTCGCCGGAGCCGGGCTGCAGGCCGTGGTCGACGGTGAGGCCCCCGGCCCGCAGGCCGAGACGGGGGGCCTCGAAGGCGAGGGCGGAGGCGAGCGCCATCGAGTCGGCGCCGCCGGAGCAGGCGACGAGTACGAGCGGAGGGCGCCGGTGCGGGGTGGAGGGGCCGACGGGGGCCCGGGGGCCGTCAGGAGCGTCCTGGAGCACGTCGCGGAGGATGCGGCGAACCGCCAGGCGTATCGCGGCGACCGCGGGGTGGGGACCCATGTCCGTTCACTTCCTCGTGGAGTCGTGGCCGCGCAGTCGATGACTACGCTGAGTGCGTCGATGGTGACAGAGAAGAGCTGTGTCCCTGAGCATCGCACGCGCGCCGACCGGCCACGGTCCCTCGTAAGAGTGAATGTCTCGGCGTTCGGCGGTCATCAGTCCGCTTTCCGGTGCACCCTCGCGACCCACTCCGCCGGAGCGGAGATCTCCGTCCTGGTGGGCAGTGTGTTGGGGGATGTCCACACGCGGTTGAAGCCGTCCATCCCGACCTCGTCCACCACCGCCCGCACGAACCGCTCGCCGTCGCGGTACTGCCGCAGCTTGGCGTCGAGGCCCAGAAGCTTGCGCAGCGCCTGGTCGAGACGGCCCGCGCCGGCCGCGCGGCGCTTCTGGAACTTCTCGCGGATCTCCGCGACCGACGGGACCACCTGGGGCCCGACACCGTCCATCACGTAGTCCGCGTGCCCCTCCAGCAGCGACATCACGGCGGTGATGCGGCCGAGGACCTCGCGCTGCGCCGGGGTCTGCACCAGCTCGACGAGGCTGCGTCCCCCCTCCTGCTCCCCGTCGTCCCCGGCTTCCGGACGGCCGCTCCCGGCCAGCGACTGGAACGCCTCGCGCAGCCGCTCCAGCAGCGCGGAGGGCTCCACGTCGGTCTCTCCGAGGAAGGCGTGGACCTCCCCCTCGATGTGGTCCCGCAGCCACGGCACGGCGGAGAACTGGGTGCGGTGGGTCTCCTCGTGCAGGCACACCCACAGCCGGAAGTCGTGCGGGTCGACGTCCAGCTCGCGCTCGACGTGCACGATGTTCGGCGCGACCAGCAGCAGCCGTCCGCCGCCCTCGCCCGGAGCACCCGGCAGATCGCGGGTGGGCGGGGCGAAGGTCTCGTACTGGCCCAGGACGCGCGAGGCCATGAAGGACAGCAGCATCCCGACCTCGACACCGGTCACCTTGCCGCCGACCGCGCCGAGCACCGCGTTGCCGGGGCCGCCGTCGCGCCTCGCCCGCATCTTGTCCAGCAGGGGCGACAGCAGCTCGCGGAAGCCCGCCACGTTGGCCCGGATCCAGCCGGGCCGGTCCACGACGAGCACGGGGGTGTCCGCGGCGCCGTCGGGGGCCATCCGCGTGAAGCCGCGCACGTGCTCCTCGGCCGCCGAGGCATGCCGCCGCAGCTCGGCGACGGCCTCCCGCGCCTCCTCACGACTCACTTCGGGCCCGGGCCTCACGAGCCGGGTCGCGGTCGCCACCGCGAGATTCCAGTCGACCATCTCCACACCACCGAGGCTCGTCATGACTTCACCGTACGTGCCGGTGCGCCCGAACGGGAGCGGACGGGCGCCCGGGCAGGAGTGCCCGCGGGGCGGCCCGTCACGCCTGACCGGTCAGCGGCAGCCGCAGTTGGCCAGGGTGGCGGCGAGGCGGTCCAGGGCCTCGTGGGCGCCCTGGCGGTCGGTGGTGCCCGAGGCCGTGAACGCGAAGGCCAGGAGTCTGCCGTCGGCGTCCACGACCGTGCCCGCCAGGGTGTTGACCCCGGTCAGGGTGCCGGTCTTGGCGCGGACCAGCCCCGCACCGTTACGGGTCGCCTCGTCGTCGTAGCGACCGCCGAGCGTGCCGCTGAAGCGGGCCACGGGCAGTCCCGTCAGCACGGGACGCAGCTCGGGGCGGGCGGGGTCGGCCGCCAGGACCAGCAACCGGGCCAGCAGGCCGGCGGAGACCCGGCCGGACCGGTCGAGCCCGCTGCCGTCGGCGAAGCGGGCGCCCTTCAGCGGCAGCGCCCTGCCGTGTCCGGCCAGCTGTGCGCGCACCGCGCGTCCGGCGCCGGAGAAGCTCGCGGGCTCTCCGTGCGCCACCGCGGTCTGCCGGAAGAGGGCCTCGGCGATGTCGTTGTCGCTGTGGAGCAGCATCCGCTCGACCAGTTCCGCCAGCGGCGCGGAGCGGTGGACGGCCAGCTCCTCGGCGCCCCCCGGCGCTTCGCGGGCACGCCCGGGGCTTCCCGGGTGCCCGACGTCGACACCGCGCTCGCGCAGGCGGTCGGTGAAGACCTCGGCGGCGTCCCGTGCCGGGTCGTCCGAGCGGGGGGCGGGCCCCCGGGTGCTGTCGTCGAGGCGGCCCTCGTTCATCATCAGCGCGCTGACCGGCGCGATGTTCTCGTTCGGCCCGATCGGATGGCGGGCGGGTCCGGAGTAGAGCGAGGTGTCGTAGGCCGGTTCCACCCGTTCCACGCCGCGCTCCCGAAGCTTCCGGGCGGTGGTGTCGGCCAGCCGACGCAGCGCGGCGGGGGTGACCGTGGGGTCGCCGCCGCCGACCAGGAGGACCCGCTTCCCGTCCGCGTCCCACACCACCCGGGTGGGGATGCGGTGGTCCGGCCCGAGGACCGACAGCGCGGCGACCCCCGTGGCGATCTTGACGGTGGAGGCGGGTGCGACGCCCCGGCCGGCCCTGGCGGCGTACAGCTCCCGGCCGGTGGCCACGTCCATCACCGAGGCGGTGCGGAGCGTGCCCAGGGTCCCGTCCTCCAGCAGCGGCCGGAGGGCGTCGGCGAGTGCGGCGGGAGCGGGGGCGGGCGCCTCGCCCGGGTTCGGCACGGCCCGCTCCGCCCGGCCGCCCCGGTCCTC
>NZ_JBXUOY010000360.1:0-4468 GCF_057196705.1 Streptomyces sp. ATLC9
GGCCCGGCCCGCTCGGCGGCACCGGATGCTTCCCCTCCGGCCACGCGGCGACGGCCGTGGTCGCCTACGGCGCGGTCGCGCTGCTGGTGCTGCCCCGCGTCCGCGCGCGGCTGCGATGGGCCCGGTGGGCGCTGCCGGCGGCGGCCGTGCTGGTGTGCGCAGCGGTGGGCGCGGGGCTGGTGTGGCGGGGGTACCACTGGCCGCTGGACGTGCTGGGCAGCTGGTGTCTGGGCGTGCCGCTGCTGGCCGCCGTCCTCACCGCCTCCGGCGGGTCCGGCGACCGCGCGGGGCCGCCGGACGGCTCCCGGGACGTGCTGTGAAGGCATGGCCCCTCCCCTTCACGTGTCGGGCCATCGTAGGCGTGCGTGCGCCGCGCCCGGCCCCCGCCTACCATGACCGCGCCCCCGTCCATCTGGAGGAATCTTGCCCAGTCCCGGCAGCGGTGACCTGTCCGCGTTCATCGCCGGCCTTCCCAAGGCCGAACTCCACGTCCACCACGTCGGATCGGCCTCCCCCCGCATCGTGGCCGAGCTGGCCGCCCGGCACCCGAACTCCGCGGTCCCGGCCGACGAGGAGACCCTGGCGGAGTTCTTCACCTTCAGTGATTTCGCCCACTTCATCGAGGTCTACCTCTCCGTGGTCGACCTGGTCCGCGACGCCGAGGACGTCCGGCTGCTGACCTACGAGGTCGCCCGGGACATGGCCCGCCAGAACATCCGCTACGCGGAACTGACCGTCACCCCCTACAGCTCGACGCGGCGCGGCATACCCGAGCGCGCCTTCATGGAAGCCATCGAGGACGCCCGCCGGGCCGCGGCCGCCGAGCTGGGCGTCACACTGCAGTGGTGCTTCGACATACCCGGCGAGGCGGGACTGGCGGCAGCCGAGGAGACCACCCGGCTGGCCTGCGAGCTGCGCCCCGAGGGCCTGGTCTCCTTCGGACTGGGCGGTCCGGAGGTGGGAGTGCCGCGCCCGCAGTTCAAGCCGTACTTCGACCGCGTGATCGCCGAGGGTCTGCGCAGCGTCCCGCACGCGGGCGAGACCACCGGGCCGCGGACCGTCCGGGACGCGCTGGACTTCCTGCGCGCCGAGCGCATCGGGCACGGCACCAGTTCCGTACGCGACCCGGAGCTGCTGGCGTACCTGGCCGAGCACCGTGTCCCGCTGGAGGTCTGCCCGACCTCCAACGTCGCCACCCGCGCCGTGGCCTCGCTGGACGTGCACCCGATCGCGGAGATGGTCAAGGCCGGGGTGCTGGTCACCGTCAACAGCGACGACCCGCCGATGTTCGGCACCGACCTGTGCACCGAGTACGGGATCGCCGCCCGGCTGCTGGGGCTGGACGCGGCCGGGGTGGCGGAGCTGGCGAGGAACGCCGTGACCGCCTCGTTCGCGACCGCGCAGGTCAAGTCGTCCCTGCTGGCCGAGATCGACGCGTACCTGGCCTCCTGGCGGGGCTGACGCCGGACGCCGCGGCCCTCCCGGCCCCCTGGCCGCCCTCCGGGCGCGGGGGCCGGGAGGGGGCGTCAGAGAGCCGTCATCACGTGCTTGACGCGGGTGTAGTCCTCCAGCCCGTACGCGGAGAGGTCCTTGCCGTAGCCGGACTTCTTGAAGCCGCCGTGCGGCATCTCGGCGACCAGCGGGATGTGGGTGTTGATCCACACACAGCCGAAGTCCAGCACCCTGGACATCCGCATGGCGCGGGCGTGGTCCTTGGTCCACACCGAGGACGCCAGGGCGTACTCCACGTCGTTGGCGCACCGCACGGCCTCGGCCTCGTCGGTGAACCTCTGGACGGTGATGACCGGGCCGAAGACCTCGTTCTGGACGATCTCGTCGTCCTGCCGCAGACCGGAGACCACCGTCGGGGCGAAGAAGTAGCCCCGGTCGCCGACGCGGTGGCCGCCGGTCTCGACCCTGGCGTGGCCGGGCAGGCGCTCGATGAAGCCGGTGACCTTCTCCAGGTGGGTGGGGTTGTTCAGCGGCCCGTAGAAGCAGTCCTCGTCGTCGAGGTCGCCGGTCCTCACCTCGGCCGCGGCCTTGGTGAGGGCCGCGACGAACTCGTCGTGGACCGACTCGTGGACCAGTACGCGGGTGGCCGCGGTGCAGTCCTGTCCGGCGTTGAAGAAGCCGCCGTCGCGGATGCCCTCGACGGCGGCCGGGATGTCGGCGTCCTCGAAGACGACGCAGGGGGCCTTGCCGCCCAGCTCCAGGTGGACCCGCTTGACGTCCCTGGCCGCGCTGCCGGCGACCTCCGTACCGGCGCGGACCGAGCCGGTGATGGAGGCCATCGCCGGGACGCGGTGCTCGACCATCAGCCGGCCGGTGTCGCGGTCGCCGCAGACGACGTTGAAGATCCCGGCGGGCAGGTCCAGTTCCTTCAGCACCCCGCCGATGATCTCGGCGAGGAGAACGGTGGAGGCCGGGGTGGTGTCCGAGGGCTTGAGGACGACGGTGTTGCCCGCGGCCAGCGCCGGGGCGAACTTCCACACGGCCATCATCATCGGGTAGTTCCACGGCGCGACCTGGGCGCAGACGCCGACCGGCTCGCGCCGTACGAAGGAGGTCATGCCCTCCATGTACTCACCGGCGGACTTGCCCTCCAGCATGCGGGCGGCGCCGGCGAAGAAGCGGATCTGGTCGAGCATCATCGGCAGTTCCTCCTGCCGGGTCAGCTCCAGCGGCTTTCCGGTGTTCTCGCACTCGGCCGCCAGCAGCTCGTCGGCACGCCGCTCGATCGCGTCGGCGATCTTGAGCACGGCGGTCTGGCGGGTGCCGGGGGTGGCGTCGCGCCAGGCCGGGAAGGCGGCCTCGGCGGCGGCCATGGCGGCGTCGACGTCGGCGGCGGCGGACAGCGGCGCCGTCGCGTACACCTCGCCGGTCGCCGGGTTGACGACCTCGGTGGTACGCCCGTCGGCGGCGTCCCGGAACTCCCCGCCGATGTGGTTGCGCAGCCGACGCAGTTCGGTACCCATCTTCGCGCACTCCTGCTCTGTTGTCCGATGAGTGGGACACCCACCCTAACCATCGAAGAACGTGTTGGGCACACCCGCCCGTCCGGGATTTCTTCCGTTTCCGGCACTCGAACGGCGTAAATCCTGGAGAGGACTCTTCGAAGGACCATTCGGAGGAAACTGGGCGGCTCCCGCGCCCGCCGCCGTCCCGGCCGCGGCCGCGGTCCGTACCGTGCCAGTGACCGATCCCCCCGGCGCTCGTTGCACCCCGTCGGGGAGGAGGCACGACCCGAAGGCGAGGAGCGGAGGTGCCCGTCATGGTGGCTGCACCCGAGGAGCTGCTCCGGGCGCGCGGGCTGCGCCACGAGCACGAGGGCTCGCCCGCGCTGCTGGACGTGTGCGTCGGGGTCCGCGAGGGCGAGGTCCTGTCCGTCACCGGACCGCGCGGCTGCGGCAAGTCCACGCTGCTGGACTGCCTGTCGGGGCGGCTGGTGCCGGCGCGGGGCGAGGTGTGGTTCGACGGCGTCCCCCTGCACGCCCTGCCCGCACCGGCCCGCGATCGACTGCGGCGCGACCGCTTCGGCTGGGTCGGCAGCGAGCCCCACCTCCTGCCGGAGCTGACGGTCTGGGAGAACGCCGCGCTGCCGCTGCTGCTGTCGGGGACCGGGCGACGCCGGGCCCGCCGCACGGCGTGCGAGTGGCTGGAGCGGCTGGATGTCGGGTACTGCGCGCGCAGCCGGCCGGGTGAACTGCCGCAGGCGCAGCGGCAGCGGGTGGCCGTCGCCCGTGCGCTGGCGCACTCCCCGGCGGTGGTCTTCGCCGACGAGCCGACCGCGCCGCTGTACCAGGCCGATCGCGCCCGGGTGCTGCGCACCCTGGCCACCGCGGCCCGCTCGCACGGGATCACGGTGCTGCTGGCCAGCCATGATGCCAGGGTGGCGGATGTGGCGGACCGTACGATCACACTCGTGGACGGCCGTCGGGTGGGCGCCGACGCCCCGCCGCCCACGGACGTGTCCGCAGGGCCTGGTCCAAAGGGCAGGGCAGCGTGCTCGCTCTCCGCCTAGTACGCACCTTCCGCCCCTCGGCGCTGGTGCGGCGGGCGCTGGTCGCCTGTGCCGCCGGAGCCGTGGGATTCCTGCTGCTGAGCGCGCTGGGCCATGCCGTCGCCCACCCGGGGCGGCCCGGCGCGGCGGCGGTCCGGCTGCTGTGGTGCGCGGTGCCGCTGGCCGCCTGTGTGCACCTCGCCGTCGCCGTCGTCCGCAGCGACCCCGGCGTGCGTCCCCGGGCCGGACTGGACGCGGTCGGGGTGGGGTCCGCGCGGCTGCCGCTGCTGGCCGCCCTCACCACTGGTCTGTACTGCGCGCTGGGGTGCGCGCTGGCCCTGCCCGTCTTCCTCCACCTGCGCGGCGTGCCCGGTGGGGCGCTCGGCGGGGCCCTGGAAGGGGCGCCGCTGGCCGGGGCGGCGGGTGAACTGCTGGGTGCCGGGCGTCCGCTGCCGCGAGCCGCGGCCC
>NZ_JBXUOY010000361.1:0-4440 GCF_057196705.1 Streptomyces sp. ATLC9
GCTCGCACCTCGAAGGTGCGAGCAGGGCCCGCGGTTGTCCGTACGCGCCGCCCGGGCGGCGCCGGTCGCCCCTTCAGACGTCCCGGCCGCCCGGAAGCCCGCTCAGCGATGCTCCACCGGAACGTAGTCGCGCTCGACGACGCCGGTGTAGATCTGGCGCGGTCGGCCGATGCGGGAGCCCGGCTCCTTGATCATCTCGTGCCACTGGGCGATCCAGCCGGGAAGGCGTCCGAGCGCGAACAGCACGGTGAACATGGTGGTCGGGAAACCCATGGCCCGGTAGATCAGACCGGTGTAGAAGTCGACGTTCGGGTAGAGGTTGCGCTCGACGAAGTAGTCGTCGGCCAGCGCGTGCTCCTCCAGCTTCAGCGCGATGTCCAGCAGCTCGTCGGACTTGCCGAGCGCGGAGAGGACATCGTGCGCCGCCGCCTTGATGATCTTCGCCCGGGGGTCGAAGCTCTTGTAGACGCGGTGGCCGAAGCCCATCAGCCGGACGCCCTCCTCCTTGTTCTTCACCCGGCGGATGAAGGAGTCGACGTCACCGCCCTCGGCCTTGATGCGCTCCAGCATCTCCAGCACCGACTGGTTGGCGCCGCCGTGCAGGGGACCCCACAGGGCGCTGATCCCGGCGGAGATGGAGGCGAACATGTTCGCCTGGGAGGAGCCGACCAGGCGCACGGTGGAGGTCGAGCAGTTCTGCTCGTGGTCCGCGTGCAGGATGAGCAGCTTGTCCAGGGCGTTGCTGACGACCGGGTCGAGCTCGTACTCCTCGGCCGGGACCGAGAAGGTCATGCGCAGGAAGTTCTCGACATAGCCCAGGTCGTTGCGCGGGTAGACCACCGGCTGACCCACCGACTTCTTGTACGCGTACGCCGCGATGGTGGGCAGCTTGGCGAGCAGCCGGATGGTGGACAGGTGCCGCTGCTGCTCGTCGAAGGGGTTGTGGCTGTCCTGGTAGAAGGTGGACAGCGCGCTCACCACCGAGGAGAGCATCGCCATCGGGTGGGCGTCCCGGGGGAAGCCGTCGTAGAACCGTTTGACGTCCTCGTGGAGCAGGGTGTGCTGGGTGATCTCGTTGCGGAAGCCGGCCAGCTGGTCGACGGTGGGCAGCTCCCCGTTGATCAGCAGGTACGCCGTCTCGAGGAACGTGCCGTGCTCGGCGAGCTGCTCGATCGGATACCCGCGGTAGCGGAGGATGCCCTTCTCCCCGTCGAGAAAGGTGACCGCCGACTTGTACGCGGCGGTGTTGCCGTAACCGGAGTCCAGGGTCACCAGACCGGTCTGGGCGCGCAGCTTGGAGATGTCGAAACCACTGTCACCGACAGTGCTGTCGACCAGCGGGAAGCTGTACTCGCCGTCCCCGTACCGCAGTACTACTGCGCCATCGCTTTCACGGTGTTCGCTCACGTCATCCCTCACCGACGTAGTGCCTCATCTTCGAGTGCCCTGTCCTCGTCCCACTGTCTCCCATTCGGTGCAGTGCGGTGCACTCGGGGTCGGCCAGCAGGCCCGCAGGTGGCACGGAGTGCCTCCGGAAAGTTACGCGGGGTGCGGCGTGCCGCGCAATCGGTGGTCCAGGGCTGTGCAGCGCCGTCCCGCGGAGACCGTCCGCACGGCCTGGCCCAGGGCCCTGCGCGAACCCACCAGCACCACGAGGCGCTTGGCCCTCGTCACCGCCGTGTAGATGAGGTTGCGCTGGAGCATCATCCAGGCGCCGGTGGTGACCGGGACGACCACCGCCGGGTACTCACTGCCCTGGGAGCGGTGGATGGTCACGGCGTAGGCGTGCGCGAGTTCGTCCAGTTCGTCGAAGTCGTAGCCCACCTCCTCGTCCTCGTCGGTGCGCACCGTCAGCCGCTGCTCCTCCGTGCTCAGCGCGGTGACCACGCCCACCGTGCCGTTGAAGACCCCGTTGGCTCCCTTCTCGTAGTTGTTGCGGATCTGAGTGACCTTGTCACCTACCCGGAAGACCCTTCCGCCGAAGCGCTTTTCCGGAAGGTCGGGCCGGGCGGGGGTGATGACCTGCTGGAGCAGTCCGTTGAGCGTGCCCGCGCCGGCGGGGCCCCGGTGCATCGGCGCCAGCACCTGCACGTCGCGGCGCGGGTCGAGGCCGAACTTCGCCGGGATGCGCCGGGCCGCCACGTCGACGGTGAGCCGGCCGGCCTCCTCGGTGTCGTCCTCCGCGAAGAGGAAGAAGTCCGGCAGCCCCTGGGTGATGGGCGGGACCCCGGAGTTGATCCGGTGGGCGTTGGTGACCACGCCGGACTGCTGGGCCTGCCGGAAGATCCGCGTCAGCCGCACCGCCGGGACCGGGCTGCCCTCGGCGAGCAGGTCGCGCAGCACCTCGCCCGCCCCCACCGACGGCAACTGGTCCACGTCTCCCACCAGCAGCAGATGGGCGCCCGGCGCCACGGCCTTGATCAGCTTGTTGGCCAGCAGCAGATCCAGCATGGACGCCTCGTCGACGACCACCAGATCGGCGTCCAGCGGCCGCTCCCGGTCGTAGGCGGCGTCCCCGCCGGGCCTGAGTTCCAGCAGCCGGTGGACGGTGGAGGCCTCCGCCCCGGTCAGCTCCGACAGCCGCTTGGCCGCCCGGCCGGTGGGCGCGGCCAGCACCACCTTCGCCCGCTTGGCCCGCGCCAGCTCCACCACCGACCGCACGGTGAAGGACTTGCCGCAGCCGGGCCCCCCGGTGAGCACCGCCACCTTCTCGGTCAGCGCCAGCCTCACCGCTTCCCGCTGCTCGGGGGCCAGCTCGGCCCCGGTGCGTCCCGCCAGCCAGGACAGGGCCTTCTCCCAGTCGACGTCGCGGAAGGCGGGGATGCGGTCCTCCTCGGTGCGCAGCAGGCGCAGCAGCTGGGCCGACAGGGACAGCTCGGCTCGGTGGAAGGGCACCAGGTAGACCGCCGAGACCCGCTCGCCCGGGTGCTCCGGGTCGGGGACCTGCTCGCGCACCACCCCCTCCTCCTCGCCCGCCAGCTCACCCAGGCAGTCGATGACCAGGCCGGTGTCCACCTGGAGGAGCTTGACGGTGTCGGCGATCAGCCGCTCCTCCGGCAGATAGCAGTGCCCCTGGTCGGCCGACTGCGACAGCGCGTACTGCAGTCCGGCCTTCACCCGGTCGGGGCTGTCGTGCGGGATGCCGACGGCCTGCGCGATGCGGTCGGCGGTCAGGAAGCCGATGCCCCACACGTCGGCGGCCAGCCGGTAGGGCTGGTTGCGCACCACCGAGATCGAGGCGTCGCCGTACTTCTTGTAGATGCGCACCGCGATCGAGGTGGACACGCCCACCCCCTGGAGGAAGACCATCACCTCCTTGATCGCCTTCTGCTCCTCCCACGCCGCGCCGATCAGCTTCGTCCGCTTCGGGCCGAGGCCGGGCACCTCGATCAGCCGCTCCGGCTCGTTCTCGATGACCTCCAGGGTCTCCAGCCCGAAGTGGTCCACGATCCGCTCGGCGATCCTCGGGCCGATGCCCTTGATCAGACCGGAGCCCAGATAGCGCCGGATGCCCTGGACGGTGGCCGGCAGGACCGTCGTGTAGTTCTCCACGGTGAACTGGCGGCCGTACTGCGGGTGGGAGCCCCAGCGGCCCTCCATCCGCAGCGACTCCCCCACCTGTGCGCCGAGCAGCGAGCCGACGACCGTGAGCAGCTCGCCGCCGCGCCCGGTGTCGACGCGGGCGACCGTGTAGCCGTTCTCCTCGTTGGCGTATGTGATCCGTTCGAGTACGGCCTCGAGTACGGCGGGCTGGAAGGACATGTCACAGACGGTAGCGCCGGGGACCGACAACCGGAACGCCCGGCCTCGGGTCCGGCCGCGGAGGCGGGCGCGGGCGGCGCGGAACGTTACGAGGGGTCCGGCCTGTGCGGCCGGACCCCTCGTGCCCCCCGCCGGTCTCACCCTCCCCCCGAGATCCCTCCCCGGTTCCGACCGACACCGGCTATGACCCTCGGAGGGCCGGAAGGGTTGCACGGCGGAACAGGATTTTTTCCACCGGTGCTCCCGCGCTCTCCCCCGCGACGGGCACCGGAAGTGGAATCGGCCCGGGTCCGGGTACCCGGCAGGCGCTCCCCCGGGGGCTCTCCGGTCCGGGCCCGCCCGACGGCTCCACCGGAGCCCTCCGGCGGACGGGAGCGGCGGGATACGACCGTGACGGCATTCGACAGTGAGGAGAGGTCGCATGAGCGGGTGGACGCCATCCCAGGCCGAGGGCGAGCGGGACGACGAGGAGGGCATCGACCAGTCACGCGGGCTGCACGAGCGGCACGAGGCCGCCTCCGGGCGGGCCTCCGCGGAGAAGGGCGGCCCGGAGAAGGCCGCCGGCGCCGCGGAGAGGGGCTCGGCCGCCGGCCCCTCGCAGGCCGAGGGCGACAAGGGCGCGGAGGGCGCCGAGCAGGACCGCGGCGGCGCACGGTGACGCCGCCGTCGCCTCCCGCG
>NZ_JBXUOY010000362.1:0-4440 GCF_057196705.1 Streptomyces sp. ATLC9
CACCGGGAGTCGTGCCTGCCTCCGCGTCAGCCCCGGCGACCACCCCGCGGTCCTGTCCCAGTTCCTGAAGCGCTACCAGCCCGGACACACCGCCTGAACGACGCCGCCCTGTCGGGGACGGCCTGGACCGGGCAGCCGAGCAGTCGTTCACCCGCCCGGTACCGAAGACCGCCGGCGCGCAGATGCGGTTCCTGGTCAAGACCGAGAAGAGCACCCGCGCCGTCGCCCGGCTGCTCGGGGTCTCCCAGCGCACCGTGGAGCGGTACGTCAAGGGCCAGATCAAGCGGCCCCGCCCGGAGCTCGCCGACCGCCTGGCGCGCGAGGTGCGCACCCGGTGGCAGCCGCGCGTGCGCCAGCGGGCCCGCCGCCGGGCCGCGGCCACCGGCGGGATCGTGGTGGAGTCCCGCGCGAGGTTCGGGTTCACCGCCGCCCCCGGCACCAGCGACGACGGCCGGATGCGGCGCATCACTCAGCACCTCCCGCCGACCTATGCCGCCCGCCTCTTCGACGCCCAGGCCGCCGGCGCCACCGACACCCAGCTCCAGGCCGTGGTCGCCGAAGGCCTCCAGGAGGTCTACTTCAAAGCCGACGGCCACCGCGCGCCGGGCCTGACGGTGGAGTTCACCGACACCGACTACATCGACTTCGACATCTGAGCTGCCGTCCGCATCTGGCGGGTACCCGACTACAGGCAGGGGAAATGTGGCCTGGCCCGCTGCCTTCGGAGGGCAGGCAGGGGCCAGGCGGTAGGCGACGGAGTGTGGTGAGGTGCTCCGGCGAGTCAGCCAGCCTTCTCTTGAGTCCCTGTGTTCTCGTGCACGGTTCCGTCGGTGGCATCGATGTAGAAAGGAGCATCGATGGACGCGATGGCAGCGACCCACTCGATGCGCCAGCCGTTTTCCCTCTTTACAGCAATCAGGTCGTGGACGTGTATCGAGGAACTGGACAGCTCGGAAGAACTTTTCTTCACGTAATCACGGAGAAAGGCTTTCGCTTCCTCTTTGTCGATGCTTCTTTCCGGGAAACTGGTGGGGTCATCCACATGGCGGACGAAAAGCTGGGTTACACGTCCTGATGTACCGACCTGAACATCCAGGCGCATAGGCATGAGTATGCCGTCGTGTACACGGCGCCAGCTGACGAGCCAGCCGAGATCTCCGTCTATCCCGACCGGGGTGATATCGGCTTCAGAACCCTTTAGGGCCCATGCATAGTGATTTCTGGCGTAGCGCTGGGCGATGACCAGAGCGTCGGATCCGTCCTGCGGCGCGGCGTCCGTTCCCGGAACGGGAAAACCGCTGCTTTCGTCCTGGGAAGAGGATGCCAGACTTGCGGAGAACTGGTCAGCGTCCGGCCAGGACAGGTAGGCGAATCCTTGGTCCAGAGTAATGATGAGCTGTTCGGAGGAGGCATCGGTGCCCGGGCTCAACTGAATGTTTTTGACGCCGTAGCGATCACCGAAGGCCTGTTCCACAGCCTGCTCGGCGGCAGCTTCCTGCTTGCCGTCGGCGAACTGCAATGTGGTGTCGTCGACAATAGTCGGGGTGATCCACACTACCCACATGACTGCCGCAGTCAGTCCGACGGCGGCTGAGGTCACAGCCGACTGGGACGCGCCGGCTTGCCAGGTGTGCACGGAGCGGCCCCGCGTCCGGAGGATGAGCCACCCGGCCGCCAGCCCTAGCACACCACCGAGCGCGTTCATCTCCACATCGCTGGTGTCACAGCCTCTCCCCAGAGGGAGCACCCCTTGCGTCACCTCGGTCATCACCGTGAGGAGCACAACTCCGGTGAGCACCGGTGTCGGCCTTCGCACCGCGAGCATCCCGAAAAGCCCGATGGGAACGAACATCGCCGCGTTCCACAGTCCCTGGGCGGTGAGGAATGGCTCGATCAGGTTGCGGTTGACAACGCATCGCCCTACCACCCCGCTGCCGGTGGACCACATGGTCAGACATAGCTCGGCCGCTACCGCAGCACCCAGGGCCGCGTGGAGCCACAGCCTTCTCAATCCAAGCTTTGACGAGACCAGGTAGGAAGCCGCTCCTGCTGCGAGGACCACAGCGATGGAGAAGGCCACATACCCTGCATGGTCACGGAATACGGCATTCAGCATGAAGTATCCAAAAAGGGTCGCACAGGGCGCTGTGCCTGCCCCGCTCACTCAGGCGGGGCAGGCACGGTTGCACTGATCAGCAGGAGGGTGTGGGAGGCGTCTGGAAGCGGCCCTGGTTCTGCACCTCGACCCATCCGACGCCGGACTTGCAGCCAGCGTTGTAGATGTCCCAGCTCTTCGAGCTGGTGGTGCCGGAGGACTGGTAGCCCCATGAGCCGTAGTAGTTCGTGCCGGCCACGGTAGCCCCCAGGCGACGGTAGATCTGGCTACCGCCCTCCTTCTCGTACTTGGTCTCCACGGAGAAGCTGTACCGGTTGTGGTACACCTCTCCGTTGGAGAGGGTTGTGCACGTCTTCTCGCTGGTTATGTACCCGCTCGAGGGACACGACGCGAGCACTCCCGCCTCGCCCTTGACCGGTTCGGCAGAGGCGGGACTCGAAATCCCGAGGGCCGCCACCGCAGCAATTCCGAACGCTGCAGCCTTGCGTCCCATGTGCTTTTTGCTTTCCAGCATACTTCTCCCTTTCGCTACTTTCCTTTTCAGCCCCGATCCACCGGCCGGTGATCGTGTGTGGTCAGGGCCGGAACGCAGAAGTGCCTCGTGACCTGCGATGATGGGATTTCTTGACGCTTCCAGCACGCAGATGAACGAGGCACTTCCGGGATGCGATCCTCTCATGGCCCCTCGAAGGTTTCCGCACGGTTCGATGATCCGAATCTGGTCGCCTACGGCGGACTGGAGCCTGTGGTGCGGCTGGCGGAGCGGTGCGGTCTGGGTGCTCTCGCGTCTGAGCTGGTGCGGTTACCGAAGTCGAGGGACGGCACGGGCGCGTTCGTCGCCGCGAAGCTGATGACACTGGTCACCGGGATGATCGCCGGAGCGGACAGCATCGACGACATGGACCGGCTGCGGCACGGCGCGATGGCCAGGCTGTTCGGCGGGATACGCGCACCCTCCACCCTGGGGTCGTTCCTGCGGTCCTTCACCCACGGCCATGTCAAGCAACTGCACGCGGTGGCCCGCCGGTTCCTGCCCCGGCTCGCCGCGCATACCCCGCTGCTGCCCGGCGCCGGGCAGATGACGTACGTCGATCTGGATGACACCATCAAGCCCGTCCACGGCTACCAGAAACAAGGCGTCGGCTACGGATACAACAAGGTCAAGGGCCTCAACGCGCTCCTGGCCATCGTCTCCACACCACTGGCCGCCCCGGTCATCCCCGCAACGAGGCTGCGCAAGGGAGCAACCAACTCCGTGCGCGGAGCAGCCTCGTTCGCCGCCGAAGCCATCCGCACCGCAAAGGCGTGCGGAGCCAACGGACTGCTCATCCTGCGCGCCGACTCCGCCTACTATGCGGCCGACGTGATCGCCGCCTGCCGGTCCCTGGGCGCCCGCTTCTCCATCACCGTGCGCATGAACGCCTCCGTCAAGCAGGCCATCACGGGTATCGACGAGACTGCCTGGACAGCGATCAAGTACCCCAAGGCGATCTTCGACGAGGAGGAGGGACGCTGGATCTCCGACGCGGAGATCGCCGAGATCGAGTACACCGCCTTCACCTCGAAGCCGAAGAAACAGCAGGTCACCGCACGGCTGATCGTCCGCCGGGTCAAACGCCTCAACCCCGATGCCGCACCCCAGGGCCAGGGCGAGCTGTTCACCGTCTACCGCTACCACGCGGCGTTCACCGACTCCACACTCGCGCTCGTCGAGGCCGAAGCCGACCACCGCCGGCACGCCGTGGTGGAGCAGGTGATCTGCGAGTTGAAGAACGGGGCCTTCGCGCACGCCCCCTCCGGGAACTTCCAGGCGAACGCCACCTGGCTGGCCCTGGCCGCCCTCTCCTTCAACCTCACCCGGGCAGCGGGCACCCTGGCCGACGCTTTCCATGCGAAAGCAACCTGCGCCACCATCCATGATCATCTCATCAACATCCCCGTCCGGCTGGCCCGTTCAGCCCGCAGACTGACTCTGCACCTGCCCGAGCACTGGCCGTGGCGAGATGCCTTCGACAACCTCTTCGCCACCGTGCACGCCCCACCGCAAGCAGCCTGACGCCCCATCCGACCCGCCCGCGAGGGCCCGACACCTGTGGACATGTGGAAAAGCTGGGCAGACCAGCGGATACCACACGTCCATCATCGGTCAGATCGTCAGCCAGGCCCCGAAACCCCCGAAATGATCACTCCGGAATCAAGCCGGTGGATCGGGGCTGAGCGCGGCCCACCAGCTCGTCGATCAGCTGGTTGTCCACACCCCTCGCCGACTGCGGCTCGACGGCCTTGACGGTCTCGGTCTCGGTCACGTTCTCACTGGTCATCGA
>NZ_JBXUOY010000363.1:0-4413 GCF_057196705.1 Streptomyces sp. ATLC9
GCTGGCGCGCGCTGCAGCATGTGACGGTCAGCCCCAGCCGGATCGGAGCCATCGCCCAGGCCGCCCTCGTCCTCAACAATGCATGGCACGAAAGGGGCTGAGAAAACCTCACTAGCACCCCGGCCATCCTGAGCAGCTCTTTCTGCGGTACATCCAGGGCTGTAGCCAAGGGCTTGAGGGGGTCGGGCTGTATCTCGTACTCCCCGTTAAGGATCTTGGTTATGTCGGCTTCGGGCATGCCTGCGGCCTCAGCGAGCTTGGCCTTGCCGTCTCCGTTCATGACATAACCGCGAATGCTTGCTTTGTTGGCTACATAGCGTCCAAACGCTTTGGACTTGGGATTCTGGCGACTTGCCACTCCCCACCCCTTCCCTCGCAGGAAGCAATAGGATGCCATCCCACGCATCGTTTCGGTAGAGTGCGGCTGCTCTGGAAGGCCGACGCAGACCTAGGAAATCGCTACGAAGCATCGGTGTAGCGCGATCATGTACAGCAGACGACAGATAGAATCTAACTATCCATCTCTTCAAGCGCTTCCCAGTCTTGGCGGAGCTTGGCAACAAGCAGTGTGCGCGGATCGGCAATCGGGTAGCTCACTTTCCGATCACGTTTGCTGAACGCCTGACCCACGGGATATTCGAGCCAGTGGTCGATACGAGTTGCCTCGATAGGCGCTTTTGGCCCACTGGTCAAGAAGATAAGGAATGGCGGAAACGCAACAGTCCAGCAATCGATGCTGTTCGTGCCCTGGCCGGTGAGACTCACCGACACGGACCGCGCGACGCTTCGGAAGTAGGCCAGTCCATAGTTGGCAAGCGCCAGGTGTAGTGTGAACGGCTCAATCGAGGTCGGCCCATCGGAGTAGTAAGCGGTAGCCAACTGCGGTTGCGTGTCCAGCAGATAGCGAGCGTCCTGTACGGCCAGCATCATGCCGAGCACCTGACGAACGATCTTGCCGGGGTTCAAGTTCACAATGTGCTCTGAGCCGAGTTTCGTCCCGTGCTCCATCGGCAGGTTGAGGGCGCCGCTTTCTCGGGCGGTGTAGAACAAATCGTTAGGTGGTCGACCGGTTGCATGATGGAACGCCGCAGCAGCTTCCCGGAGGTGGCCAATGGTGTCATCGCGCCAGAGCGCGTACGCCTGCGGCAGACCCCGGTCGCTAGCCTTGTTGTTGTCAGTCCGGCAGAGCGAGGGAATCGTGTGGCCGCGCTCGAAGCTCCGTAGGACCGTCAGCGCCCCGCCCTGCTCGTTGTACATGGTGATGGGAGATTGGTTGCCTGCGACTCTGGGCGGAAGGTGCTCCTCGGTCATTGTCCCGTGTTTGCCGCAGTGTCGACACCAGTCAAAAATCGTCACCGTATGAGGTTACTAGCACTCCGGTGTTTACGACAGGTCGTAAACACGGTCTCGAAAGTGCCCACGTTTTTTCAGCAACTTGATGCCAGGTGCTGCACGACGAGTTGCGTGGCTCAGTCGTGACGATCTACCGCCTTCGCTGCGAGAGCGGGGATCGCCTCAATCTTCTCCGCCGTCAGGTCGTTCCAGACCAGCCCCGGTGGCCGGCGCCGGTTGGGGCACTGAATCACCTCGTCTGGCGTCACGATCAGGTCGACACTGAAGTCGTGCTCGGTCTCGGGGATCTCCTCGTCGACCACCTGGAGCTGGTGGACGGGCGCCACTATGACCGTCTCGTCGGTGACCAGCCCCGCCTCGATGAGGAGTGCAACCTCCAGGTCGGAGTACCCGGCACCCTTGCCAATGCGTGCGCCGGAGCGGTTAACCGCCACGCTGCCGCAGATCACGACGTCGATCGGCTGCATGTCCTCGACGCCGACGCGACATGCAGCCTGCGCGGCACCCTTCTTCTCGGCGGCCTGCTCGACGGGTAGTTCAAGCGTCGCCGGGTCCAGCAAGTAGAACGGCTGGAGGCTCGCCATCCTGGGGACGGCCATATAGAGGAGCTTGCCGTCCTGGAGCGCACGGATGCGGATCGGCAGCTGTGCCCAGTCGGGGTTCGCCTTGACCGTCCGGGCCTGCCGCCACACCTTAAGCTCGGCCAGGCGCTCGGCGGTCGCGTCAGCTCCGTAGAACCCAGGGATCTTGCCGTACGAGCCTTCTGGGACGGCGCCCTCGCGTTCCAGCAGACGCCACACCCGGTCGCGGACGGCTTCCTTGGCCTGGTCGATGTTCCCCACGCGTCCCACCCGTACCCGTTCTAGATCGCCGCCATGAGGGCCAGCAGGCGATCATTTACGTCCTGCACCCACGGTTCGTGCCGCCACTCGCGAAGCTCACGACCAGCAGCAAACGCCAGGTTAAGCCCGCCACCGCCGCGCGTCAGCTCAACAGCATCGATCGTCCGGTGCAGGGTGTCCGCTGCCTCGTCGAGCTTGCGCTGACGAATCTGCGACAAGCTGAGGTTGCCCAGCGCGATCGCCTGGCTCTTCTTCTTGGCAGCAAGCGACCTGGCCGTGGCGCGCAGAATCGGCTCGGCTCGCTCGGGGAGGTTGAGGAACAGGTAGCAGGACCCTGACAGGCGGCTGAACTCGTTGATCGTGTAGTACTCGGCCGCGACGTCGTCGACGCTGACCCGGTCGAACTGCTCCTCGGCTCGACGTAGGGCGTCCTCGCACGAGGTCAGGTCGCCCGTCATGGCGTACCCCTCGGCGACGTGTAGCAGGCTCAGCCCAGCGAGCGACGGACTAGCCAGTATCGCTACTTCGGTGGCCTGTGCGGCCAACGACAGCCCTCTACGGGGATCTTTCTCGCCGTACAGCGCGACGAAGCTCTTGCGGAGCGTCGCATACGCCTCGGCGCAGGGGTCACGAGCCTGCCGGGCCGCGGCGACAGCCTGGTCGAGATACACGATCGAGGCGCCATGGTCGCGGCGCTGGCTGACATCCCAGACCAACTGTCCCATGAACGTCGCTGACTCGGCCTCGACTTCGAACAGTGCCTTACGCACGCGAGGGTTGGCCGCGCTTTCGCGAAGCAGCTTTACCTGACTGTGGACCTGGCCGGCGGGCCCGATGAGCGCCGTCGAAGGTGCCTTGTCGTACTGCTCGTCGAGCTGGCGGATGCGCTCGTGGAGGTGGGCGACCGCCACCAGGTCGACCGACGCGGGGTGTTCCAGGACGTAGCTCATGCGCTCGCTGGGCCGGGCCTGAATGACCGTAACGTCGTCGAGAAGCCTCTGTAGCTCATCGGCCGTCACCTTGAGCGCCGCAGCTAACTTGGGACGCATCCATGGCTGCGGCACGCTCTCGGCCGTCTCCCAGCGCACCACCGTCGAGCGCTCGACGCCCAGGCGCTCGGCGAGCTTTTCCTGGCTGTAGCCCGCCGACTTGCGACGCTGTGCGAGCCGTATGCGCTTGCTCGCCATGTGCCGTGCCTCCCAGGGTCCAGGGGTGCGCCCAACCATAGCCAGGCGGGGGCTATTTGCCCAGGTCGGGCCGGTCAACGCCTCTTTTTTGCGGCAGTTCTACCCCTCGTGCGCGCTGGGTTTCCCCAGGTCAAATGGCTTTTCTTGCCCATATGCCGGTCCGGTGGCGGAGGGGTAGCGCCCGCCGCCGGACCGGATTCCAGACGCCGGAGGGAATCCAATGCGACCAGCAATCTACGGCTATATGCGCGTCGTCGGCAGCGACATTGAGGATGACGAAGCTCGACGCATCAAGGGAGAGCTTGCCGACTACGCCACGCGCGAGGGCTTCGCGCTCGATCAGGTGTTCACGGAGAACATCCGGTGTTCCGAATCTGCGTTCTACGCCATGCTCGAAGCCCTGAAACAGTACGACGTCAAGGACGTCCTGGTGCCGTCGCTCTGGCACTTCGCTCGGCTGCCGGGCCTCCAGGAAGCCATGCGTCAACACATTGAGCAGGAAACCGGCGCTCGTCTCTGGGTAGTTCAGGGGCGGCAGCGGTGAACCACGTGCCTGATTCAGCATTCGCCTACATGCGTGTGTTCTGCGACGTCACCGACGCGCAGCTCTACGCGATGGAACGGCGCATCGCCCGGTTCGCCGGCACCCAGGGACTCCAGCTCGCCGCCATCTTCTGCGAGCACGACAACGGCTCGCAGGCGGTGTTCGACGAGATGGTCGAGGCATTGCAGCGCACCAAGACACAGCACCTGATCCTGCCGTCGCTGCGCCACCTGTCACCACAACGACTGCTGCAAGAGGCCATGCTGACGCGCCTGGAGATCGACACGGACACCGAAGTGTATGAACTGAGTGATCGCCCGTGACATCTCCGATTGGCAGTGAGCTCTTTCCAACCTGTTCGGCTGGAGGGGCAGTTGGGGTGACAGACAGGTGAAGCCCCTGGTAGATGGGTTTTCGACCAAGAAATCCATCTCCACCAGAGGCTTCGTGTGCTTGTCTACCCGTCGGGCGTCGACGTGTCCAGTTC
>NZ_JBXUOY010000364.1:0-4401 GCF_057196705.1 Streptomyces sp. ATLC9
ACACTCCGTGACTCGACACCTCGAAGCGTGGAGGACGGCCGCGTCGCACGTTCCCCGAAACAGAAGACCTCAGCAGGTCGGGTGACACGCGAGGTTAAACGCCAAGCTCAGTCCGCTCCTGCGGCGTCCGGCAGTCGTACTGTCGCCCCGCCACCGAGGAGGACTTCTGATGCGCAACGTGCGCCGACTCGTCCGGTCCTCCCGTGCCTGCTCCGATCGAGACCTGGCCGGCGGGCTGGGCAAGTGACGCCGGCAAGACGGCGGTGCGTGCACGGCGTCGAACAGGCTGCTGGAGACCTGCCACCTCGGCGTATGCATCCCTTTCGCATGCAAGGTAACTACTTGGTATCAGTGTGCCATTTTCTCCCCACTCAAGGGTCTACGGGGACGCTACCGTCGTCGCTCTGAGCAGTCGTCACTTTGAGGAAGACACGAGTCGGTGGGACACCCATCGGGTGGCGGCGGCAGGGCAGAGGGGGATTCGTGCGTGCCTTGACGCGCCTGAAGCATCTGGTGATCGTGGTGCCCGGCATCGGCGGAAGCACCCTGCGTACACCCGAAGGCGGGAAGCCGTGGGACAGCAGCCTGCGTCATATCGCTTCCAGCGCCATGCGGCCGTCCCGGCTCAGCCTGGGTGCCCACCCTGAGCTGATCCCACACGGACTACTGCGCCACATCCGCATCGCAGGACCGTTCGTCCTGCCCGGCTATCAACAGCTCACCGCCTCCCTGGCCAACACTTTCCCGGGCGCAAAATTCGACATCAGCCGTCCAGGAAGCGAACAAGACCTGGACGCGGACGTAGTGCTCTTCCCTTATGACTTTCGCGTCAGTGTCCAGCGCACAGCCAAACACCTCGCCGCAGATATCCACGCCCGACTGAAGGGCCTCAGCAACGAGGGCCGCACCCGCCGGGTTGTCGTGGTGGCTCACTCCCTCGGCGGACTGGTGGCACGTTACTGGCTCGGTCCGCTTGACGGTGCTCGGCACTGCGCCGCCCTGATCACATTGGGCACTCCGCACCGCGGCGCCCCGAAAGCCCTGGACGCGCTGGTCAACGGTCCCCGTGTCGGCCCTGTGCGCCTCACCGCACTCCGCGGTGAGTTGCGTGACTGGCCTTCCATATACGAACTGCTTCCTCGCTACCACGCAGTGCGACGTGCGGCTGATGGCGTCACCCTCTACCCCTACGAACTGGACCCCTCCACGGTCACCCAGTTGACGGATGCCAAGGCCCCCGGCGCCGGTGCATCCTTCACCCGCCGGGCCAAGGACGCCTTTGAAGTCCACAGGGACATCGAACAGGCGTGGACGGAGCTGTCCGCATCTGCGGGCTGCCCACCTGTCATGCCCGTGTACGCACAGGGACACGGCACTCCCCTACAGGCGGAACTGTCGGAGTCAGGAGAACTCACCGTCTCGCGGCGCCCCGCGCCATGGCTGGCACGGCAACGGGAAGAAGGTGACGGCACCGTCCCGTTCATCTCCGCCATTCCTCTTGAGCTGGACTTGGAAGACGGCGACACGGAGCAGGAGAAGAGAAGGCTGTCCTGGCGCCCCACCACAGAGACACATCTGGCGCTGCCCGGTGCGATCGTCGTCAACGAGATCCTCGAGCAGCTCTCCGGCTCGTCCGGCTCATCCGTGCGCGGCAGTGGTGAACCGGATCGTCCCTGGCTCGGTTTCGACCTGGACGAGACCGTACTGGCCGACCTGCCCTTCCGCGTCACGGTGCGCCTGCGCGGCACCGAACCCGACGAGCGCACCGCGATACGGATCCAGATCACCGCCGAGGACCCACGCGGGCACCGTACCGGCTGGCTGCCCTGCACTGCGGCAGGCGACGGCGTCGCCTGGTCGGCCGCGATCGACCCGCTGCCGGCGGGGCTGTACACCGTGGAGGCCCGGGCCACGGGAGTACCCCGCACAGGTCGGCTGTCCAACAGCGCGCCGCTGGGCGTCATCAACATCAGCAACAGGGAAGAGCAGACATGAACGGGGCATGGCCACGCTGGTCGGCGACACAGAACCCGAAGTCGCTGATCCAGTACGTGCAGCGCGACGCCGTGCAGCACTTGCTGCGCAAGAACTATGAAGATGGCCGGACGCCCAAGGCTCTCGGTCCCTCCGAGGACCCTGTGGACACGCGGGTCCGCGAGCTGTACGAGGTGTTCGCAGGGCAAGACATCACCTACGTAGACGAGCCCACCTCGAGCAGCTCCGGACTCCAGGACATCCGCCCACCGGATGTGGTACTCGACCGGCCCCGCTACGGCACCTGCCTGGACGTGGCCATCACGTTCGCCGGCGCATGCCTGCACATCGGGCTGCACCCGCTGCTGATCGTCCTCGACGGCGCTCTTCCCAGCGACCCGGCCCATGCCCTGGTAGCTGTATGGCGCGGTGGGAGCTGGTCCGGCGTCCCGGACCGTTCCTACCGCAGATATGAGGACACCGCAGCCTGGGACACGCTGCCCTCGAATTTCGCCGACGAGGTGGCGGAGACAGCCGGAGAAGACACTTCTGAAGAGTTCTTCGTCATCGATGTCACCGGACTCTCCAGCCGTGAGACAGCCGTCGACCCGCTGCGGCGGCGCCGGCTCTCCTGGGCCGA
This sequence comes from Streptomyces sp. ATLC9, assembly GCF_057196705.1. Classification (NCBI taxonomy): domain Bacteria; kingdom Bacillati; phylum Actinomycetota; class Actinomycetes; order Kitasatosporales; family Streptomycetaceae; genus Streptomyces; species Streptomyces sp. ATLC9. The sequence goes on from NZ_JBXUOY010000364.1 coordinate 2,615, forward strand.
GGCAGTGCAGCACGGCGCGCGACTGCTGCACGAGGCCGGACCGCAACGGTGGCGCCTCACCCTCGATATCGGTCTGGGATACCCGCAGATCGACCCCTACCCTCCGCCCGGCCGCCCCGGGACTCGGGTGCTGACCGCCCCCTACCAGCCGACATCGGAAGATACCGGTCCGCTAGGTCCCCTGACTGCACGCCAGGACACCGTGTACTTCCAACAGCGCGATGAATTGGACTACCTCCACGACTGGTACCAGGCCCCGGACCCCGGGGAGCCACGTACGAAGATCGTCCTACTGCACGGTCCCGGCGGCTCCGGAAAGACCCGGCTCGCCGCGGAGTTGGCCCACCGACTGGCCCAGGAAGGCTGGTACACCGGTTTCCTGCTGCGTTCACCCGCATCCCGCGACCTGGAGTGGCTCGCCCGTGTCGCTCTACCCCTCCTCGTCGTCGTGGACTACACGGAGGAAGGCAAGGCAGAGGATGTGACCCGGCTGCTGCGCGAACTGGAAAACCGCAACCACCCCACCTGCTTGCTCCTGACAGCGCGTTCCATCAACTCATGGTGGGACGATGAGATCGAGCCCGAGCTCAAGCACATCCGGCACACGGTGCAGCGTCGGCCACTGTCTGCCTGCCATCCCCACCCGCCCCGCGTCTACCGCGCAGCAGTTCTCGCCTTCGGCGGTCCGCAAGCGGCAGCGCTCGGCACAAGCCCACCGCCGGACCCGCACTCCGACCGTTGGACGACTCTGGACCTGATCATGCATGGCTGGCTCGCCGCTCGGCAGGAAAATGAAATCCAGAACACGGCGGCGCCGGCGACCAAAAAAGAACTATATGACAAAGTCCTTCAAGCCGAGATCGACTACTGGAAGCGCTGCTACAGGCGCCAGAACATCGGCAGGGTAGGAAGGACGGTTGAAGCCCAGCTCCGCGAAGCCGGAGCCTGCCTCACCCTGCTTTCTCCCCGCGTGGAGCGTCTCAGCGATGTTCTTCGCGCGGTACACGGCTTGCAGGAGAACGTTCAGCGACGATCGGACATCGCGGACCTCCTCGCCGAGCTACTACCGGAGGCCGCGGAAGACGGCAGCTACGCCGTACGCCCCGACCCCGTAGGCGCACATCTCATCTCCGAGGTCTTCGGTGCGGACGAAAAGCTCTTCGCGAAGTGTCTAGCCATCGCCGAGGACGGCGAGGACTTCAGCGAGCGGTTCAACGTATGCGTCAACATCACCAGATCGAGCATGCCGGCGAGTAGTTCCCACAGCGACGAACTGGCCCGTCTGGCGTTGGACAAGAAACCAGATCTCTGGCGTCCGGCCTTTTTTGTCGCCGCACAGCAGGGAGGGCCTTTCGTCCAGGTACTGGAGGCCCTTGCGGAGCAGGCGGAAACTCCGCTCCCGCTGGATGAGCTTGCCAGGACTCTACCGGTTGGGCATTCCACGTTGCGTGGTCTGGCCCTTATCGCCACACGACGCTCCGAGCCCGGAAAAGCCGACTCAGCCTCCAATGACTCCCTCGCGGCGCGTGCCTCGTGGTTGAACAACCTCGCCATCCGGCAGAGCGAGGCCGGAGACCGCACCACCGCACTGACCACCGCCACCGAAGCCGTCACCCACTACCGCACCCTCGCCGAGGCCAACCCCGCCGCCTTCCTCCCCGACCTCGCCGGCTCCCTGAACAACCTCGCCATCCGGCAGAGCGAGGCCGGAGACCGCACCACCGCACTGACCACCGCCACCGAAGCCGTCACCCACTACCGCACCCTCGCCGAGGCCAACCCCGCCG
>NZ_JBXUOY010000365.1:0-4387 GCF_057196705.1 Streptomyces sp. ATLC9
GCCCTCCCCCCGGGCACCAGCGCGGCGGCGACACGGTCGCGCAGCCCCGCCGCCACGCGGTCCGTCTCCGGGCCGGGCGACGGCAGCCGGGAGTCCCAGCAGCCGGTGAGCGCGGCGCGCACCAGCGGATCGCGGTGAGCGGCGCTCACCATCGACACGGCCGCCGCGGCGCATCCCGCGACGGGGACGTCGGCCGGGTGGGCGGCCGGTCCGGCGGGCCTCCCGGCAGAGGGCATCGTCGAGGTCATCAAGGCCTCCCCCGGACGCGGCGGGTCGCGCAAAGCATCGGTGCGGTGGCGGAGGGTGTCAAGACGCCTCGCGCCATCTCACCGCCGCGGGTGTACGGCCGCGCACCCGGTTGGCCACTCCCGTGTGGCTGGCCGGCCGCGCCGCTGGATACTGTTCGTCCATGCCCGACTACCACGATGACCTGCGTCTCGCCCACGTGCTGGCCGACACCGCCGACGCCACGACGATGGAGCGGTTCAAGGCCCTCGACCTCAAGGTCGAGACCAAACCCGACATGACGCCGGTGAGCGAGGCCGACAAGGCGGCCGAGGAGCTGATCCGCACCTCCCTGCGGCGGGCGCGGCCGCGCGACGCGGTGCTGGGCGAGGAGTTCGGCAGCGAGGGGCGCGGGCCGCGCCGCTGGGTCGTCGATCCCATCGACGGCACCAAGAACTACGTGCGCGGCGTCCCGGTCTGGGCCACGCTGATCGCGCTGATGGAACGGACCGAGGAGGGCGACCGCCCGGTGGTCGGCGTGGTGTCGGCTCCGGCCCTCAACCGGCGCTGGTGGGCGGCGCTGGGCGCCGGCGCGTACACCGGCCGCAGCCTGACGTCCGCGACCCGGCTGTCGGTCTCGCGGGTGGCCCGGGTGCAGGACGCCTCGTTCGCGTTCTCCTCACTCGGCGGCTGGGAGGAGCGCGGCAGGCTCGGCGGCTTCCTCGACCTGACCCGGGACTGCTGGCGCACCCGCGGCTACGGCGACTTCTGGCCGTACATGATGGTCGCCGAGGGGTCGGTGGACTTCTGCGCGGAGCCGGAGCTGTCGTTGTGGGACATGGCGGCGAACGCGATCGTCGTGCAGGAGGCGGGCGGCGCCTTCACCGGCCTGGACGGGCGCGAGGGCCCGCACAGCGGGAACGCGGCGGCTTCCAACGGACTGCTCCACGAGGACCTGCTCACCTACATCGGCGACTGAGCGCACCGCCGGGTTGCGGTCAACCGGCCTTCACCTGCACCTTGTTGCGGCTCCATCGGCATGTGAACACGAGAATCCGCCCGCTTGTGAGCTTGTGAATCCTTTCTCCGGCCGGGATTCACCAAGGAGGTGGCACCAACCGTCATGACCACCCTCGTCCGTGACGCCATGAGCACCGTGGTTCTCACCATCGGCCCCGCCCACACCCTCCGCCAGGCCGCCCGGCCGATGTCCGCCCGGCGGGCCGGCACGGCCGTCGTCCTCGACCCCGACGCCGGCGGCGTCGGAATCCTCACCGAACGCGACATCCTCGACTCCGTGGGGGCCGGGCAGGACCCCGACGGGGAGCCCGCACATCTGCACACCACCACCGACGTGGTCTTCGCCGCCCCCGGCTGGACCCTGGAGGACGCCGCACGAGCCATGGCCCGCGGCGGGTTCCGCCATCTGATCGTGCTCGACGACCGGGAACCGGTGGGGGTGGTCTCGGTGCGCGACATCATCCGCTGCTGGTCCCCGGTGCGCCGGGAAGCACCCGCCGCGCCCGCCGGCACCGCTGCCGTCTGAGACCGGCCGTCCCGGGGCGCGTCCCCGCGTGCCGCGGGCCCGCCCAGCGGCGCGCCGGAGGGACCGGAGCCCACTGGCGTCCGGTCCCTCCGGGTTCGTACGGCGAGGAGTCGCCGGATCAGCCGCGCAGGGCCTTGACCGCGGCCTCCAGCCTCCTGCCGTAGTCCTCGTCGGCCTGGCGGAAGTTCTCGACGGCCCGCTTGACGATGTCGTCGCGCGAGACCTTCGCGATGAAGCCGGCCAGGTTGTCGATCAGACGCCCCTTCTCCTCCTCCGTCATCAGGCGGTAGAGGTTGCCCGCCTGGACGAAGTCGTTGTCCTCGGCGTGCGAGGGTGCGGGGATGTCACCGGTGGTCCCGGCGACCGGGACCGGCTGCCACGGCGCGCGGCCGGTCTCGTTCGGGCCGCCGAAGCTGTTGGGCTCGTAGTTCTTCGCCCCACCGTGGCGGCCGTCGTACATGAAGCCGTCGCGGCCGTGGCTGCGGGCCTCGGTGGCGTGCGGGCGGTTCACCGGCAGGTGGTCGGCGTTGATGCCCACCCGGTAGCGGTGCGCGTCGCCGTAGGCGAACAGCCGGCCCTGGAGCATCTTGTCCGGGGAGGGACCGATGCCCGGCACGAAGTGGTGCGGGGAGAAGATCGACTGCTCGACCTCGGCGAAGATGTTCTGCGGGTTGCGGTTCAGCTCCAGCTTGCCGATCTCGATGACCGGGTAGTCCGCGTGCGGCCAGACCTTGGTCAGGTCGAACGGGTTGAAGCGGTAGTTCGCCGCCTCGGCCGCCGGCATGATCTGGACGCCGACGGTCCAGCTCGGGAAGTCGCCGCGCTCGATGGACTCGCGCAGGTCGCGCTGGTGGCTGTCGGGGTCCTTGCCCGCCAGGAGGTCGGCCTCGTCCTGGGTGAGGCACTTGATGCCCTGGTCGGTCTTGAAGTGGTACTTGACCCAGAAGACCTCGCCCGCCTCATTGCTCCACTGGAAGGTGTGCGAGCCGAAGCCGTCCATGTGGCGGTACGAGGCCGGGATGCCCCGGTCGCCGAAGAGCCAGGTCACCTGGTGGGTGGACTCCGGGCTCAGGCCCCAGAAGTCCCAGACGTTGTCGGCCTCCTGGGAACCGGTGTACGGGTCGCGCTTCTGGGTGTGGATGAAGTCGGGGAACTTGATGGCGTCCTTGATGAAGAACACCGGGGTGTTGTTGCCGACGAGGTCGTAGTTGCCCTCCTCGGTGTAGAACTTCACCGCGAAGCCGCGCGGGTCGCGCACCGCGTCGGCCGCGCCCAGGTTGCCGGCGACGGTCGAGAAGCGCAGGAAGACCTCGGTCTCCTTGCCGATCCCGGAGAGGAACTTCGCCCGGGTGTACTTCGTCACGTCGGCGGTGACGGTGAAGGTGCCGTAGGCGCCCGCGCCGCGGGCGTGGACGACCCGCTCGGGGATGCGCTCGCGGTTGAAGTGGGCGAGCTTCTCCAGCAGGAGCTGGTCCTGGAGCAGGACCGGGCCGCCCGAACCGGCGGTCTCGCTGTTCTGGTTGTCCGCGACGGGAGCACCGGCCTCCGTGGTCAGCGGCCCGGTGTTCTCGATCTGGGCAGTCACATGCGCCTCCTGAATCTGTCCTGTCCCCTTGGCTTGAGCCGAACGCGATCCTACATTGGACATTGTCTAAGTCAAGAAGAGCATGAAGATCGTACATAATCCGGCCATGGACACGCGCTGCTAAGGTGGAAACATGAGTGACCTGCTACAACGTCTCCGGGATCGCGGCTGGCGGCTGACCGCCCAGCGGCGAGTGGTCGCCGAGGTCCTCGATGGTGAGCATGTCCACTACACCGCCGACGAGGTGCACGCGCGCGCGACCGAGAAGCTGCCGGAGATCTCCCGCGCCACCGTCTACAACACCCTCGGCGAACTGGTCTCGATCGGCGAGGTGATCGAGGTCAGCACGGACGGCCGCGCCAAGCGGTACGACCCGAACGCGCACCACTCCCACCAGCACCTGGTGTGCTCGCGGTGCGGTGTGATCCGCGATGTCCGCCCCTCCGGCGACCCGCTCGCACTGCTCCCCGAGGGAGAGCGCTACGGGTTCACCCTGGACGAGGCGACGGTCACCTACCGGGGGCTGTGCCCCTCCTGCGCCTCCGCCTGACACCTCCGCCCGACACGTCCGGAATCCTTCGGCGGAGCCCGTGCGCTCCCGCGGGCAGCCGGCGCCGAACCGCGCCGCACGTACGACCTCCCACGACGGCGCTCACAGCACTTGACGGATGCGGGCGGGCGGCGGAAAACGGCCGGTGCCCGGATCCTTTGTCAGGATCCGGGCACCGGCTCATCAGTAGCGGGGACAGGATTTGAACCTGCGACCTCTGGGTTATGAGCCCAGCGAGCTACCGAGCTGCTCCACCCCGCGTCGTTGTGTTCACAACCTTAACCCACCGAGACGATCAGCGCAAACCACGGGGGTCTTCCCCCTACCCTCCCCGCCGTCCCCTCGCACCGCCGCGTGCCTCAGGCCGTCAACTCCTCGTGAAGGGCCTCGCACAGCCGCGCGGCGCGCTCGGCGACCTCCGGCGGGCCCAGCTCGACCGCGCGGGCGCACCAGTGGCGGCCGGCGGCTGTCTCTTATACAC
>NZ_JBXUOY010000366.1:0-4352 GCF_057196705.1 Streptomyces sp. ATLC9
CCCCCCGGCCCCCCAAAAACCCACAACGGGGGGCAACCAGCGAGTGCGACGACACCCGCACGCCAGGTGGTTCACCCTCAAAAGATCCGCAGGCATCCCAGCGCGCCCCGCGGACCGAGTCCTCTGTGCCGGCGTTGTTCTCGTCGCAGGGGCTTTGAGAAGTTCCGAGGTGGGCGGTTCGCCTGCTGAGTTCCGGATGCGACGGCTTGTCGACTTCTGCCGGCCGCCGTCCTGGACGCGGAACGGGCGTGGCCCTGGTGATCACGTGGTGTCGAATCCGTGTGAGCACCGAGCGAGTCCATGCCTGCGCACCATCCTAACGCCTCACCGGTTCATGGAAGGCGGTCTCCTGGCACACCTTCCGGCAGATGTACGGGATGCTCTTCGGCCCTTCGCGTTCCGTCCGGGCGGCGGGGCTCTTTGGCCTCACGCCGACGAGCCGAGGTCGGTAGGTGCGGGGGTATGGGTGCCCGCTCCTCGTGGGTGAAGCCGTCCGGCAGGTGCACTCCCCGTAGCCCGCGGCCTTCAGTAGCATCGGCCCCCGGGACTTCACGGCTCGGCACGGCCGCGCGGACCACCCCCCGTGCTCCTGGGAGCGATCGGGGAAGGCCGGACGTCAGGGGGTGATGTGTGAGAGTGCTTGTCGTCGGCGGGAGCGGGTTCCTCGGGTACGAAGTGCTCCGCCGGGCCGTGGCCGCCGGATGGGACGTGGCCGCGACCTACCGGACCCGCCCGCAGGACCTGCCGTCGGTCACCTGGTACCGGACCGACCTGCGTGACCTGGGGCGGATGGAGGAGGTCCTGGTCCGGGCCCGCCCGGCCGCGGTGATCAACACGGCCGGCGGGCACGCCGACTGGGCGGTCACGGCCGACGGTGCGGCCCGGCTGGCCCTGGAGGCGGCGCGGGCCGGGTGCCGGCTGGTCCACGTCTCCTCCGACGCGGTGTTCTCCGGGGCCGACGTCCACTACCGCGAGGACGCGCTCCCCGATCCCGTCTCCCGTTACGGAGCCGCCAAGGCCGCGGCGGAGACGGCCGTCAGGGTGGCGGTGCCCGGGGCCGCCGTGGTGCGTACCTCGCTCATCGTGGGGCACGGCCGGTCCGCGCACGAGAAGACCGTGCACGCCCTCGCGGCGGGTACCCGTACCGGCGTCCTGTTCACGGACGACACCCGCTGCCCGGTCCACGTCGACGATCTGGCCTCCGCGCTCCTGGAGATCACGGAGTCGGAAGGGTCCGGTGTGTTCCACGTGGCCGGACCGGACGCGATGAACCGTCACGACCTGGGCGTCCTCATAGCCCGGAGGGACGGACTGGACCCCGCCCGGCTGCCGGCGGGACTGCGCAGCGATGTGGACCCGCCGGGGGGTCTGGACATCCGGCTCGTCACCGACGCCACCCGGGGCCGGGTCCGCACCCGCCTGCGGGGCGCGCGTGAATTCCTCGGCGCCGACCGCCCGTGAGCCGGCCCGCCGCCGCCCGGCGCGTCCGGCGGCGGTCGAGGAAGTCACCCCGCGCCGGTTCGCCTCTCGATAAAGTGATGATCCCGGCCGCCTTCGGACGTCCACGCGGATCCGCCCGACATCGACGGAGCCGGTGCGGCAGGTGGCGAACGGCCGCCGGAACGTGGTCCCCGGGCGCAGCGGTCCGGGGAGGCAACGCAATGGTGTCGGCGAAGAAAGCACCAAGGCGATACGTCGGTCCAGCTCGTCGTGTCGGTCGGCACATCAGTCATGGCTCTTGTCAAAAAGGAAGTGTGACTGCATGGTTGACGATAAACCCGCAGGGTATGGTGCGCATCTGCCAACCGGCGGCCATCCCGCCCTGGACCTCGAGAGGATCCTCGGCCGACAGCGGGTGAGAACCGATCTCGCGAGCAGCGCCGAATTCCTGCGCGGTCGGCGGATCCTGGTGACCGGTGCCGGCGGCTACATCGGTTCGGAGCTGTGCCGGCAGCTCAGCCGGTGGGAACCCGGAAGCCTGATGATGCTCGACCGCAACGAGACGGCCCTCCACCTGGCGGCCGACAGCGTCGCGAGCGGTCCCGCGTCGGTGCGCCCCGGCATCCTTCTCGCCGATATCAGGGACTCCAGGGGGCTCACGCGGCTCTTTCGCCGGCGCCGGCCGGACATCGTCTTCCACGCGGCGGCCCTCAAGTGGGTTCCCATCCTGGAGGAGTTCCCCGGTGAGGCCGTCAAGACGAACGTCTTCGGAACCCGGGCCGTCCTGGACGCGGCGCTCGCCGCGGACGTCGCGTTCCTGGTGAACATCTCGACCGACAAGGCGGTCGACCCGGTCGGGGTGCTCGGATACTCCAAGCGCATAGCCGAGGGACTCACCGCGGCGGCCGCCATCGGGGCGGGCAGGCCGTACGTGAGCGTGCGGTTCGGCAACGTGCTCGGCTGCCAGGGGTCCTTCCTCGACGTCTTCGCCCGCCAGGTCGCGGCCGGAAACCCGGTGACGGTCACCCACCCCGGGATGACGCGTTATCTGATGACCGTGCAGGAGGCCGTGGAACTGGTCATCCAGTCGGCCGCGCTGGGCAGCGTCGGTCACGCCCTGGTACTGGACATGGGGGAACAGGTCCGGATCCTCGACATCGCCCGAAGGGTCATCGCGCAGGCGGGCGCGGAGCTTCCGATCCACTACGTCGGACTGAGACCGGGGGAGAAACTCACCGAGTCCCTGGTGGCCCCCTCCGAGACCCCGGTCCGGTACGTGCACCCGAAGATCATGGAGGTGCCGGTACCGGCCCTGAAGGCCGGGTACGGCCCGGACCTCGACGCCTGGGGGGAGGACCACGCCGTCGTCGCCGCTCTGCGGGCCACCTGCCGGGCGATGGAGAGGGACCCCGTGGCGCCGGAACCCGGCCACCGGCTGGTCTGAGCACGGGCGGACGGTGCGCCGGACCCGTCCGGCGCACCGTCTCGCGGGGGCCGTGCTCCCTCCCTCACGGGTGCCGGAAGCCGGACCTCACAGGTACCGGACACCCTGCCGCACGCTTCCCGCCAGGAATCCGGCCAGCCGCGCCCCGTAGCGGACGTAGCGGCGGCGCAGCGCGGGCGACCGCACCAGGTCCGGAACGTGCAGCACCAGCCAGCACCAGTTCATGACGACCACACGGCCCTCTCGCCGCCGGAACCCGGCGCGGCGGTACGCGGCGTACAACTGGGCGCCGGAACGGCCGTAGTTCCACTTCTGCCGTGCCAGCGCGGCCAGTTCCTCCCGCAGCCGGTAGTGCATGGTGGCGTCGCCCGCGTAACGGACGAGGTAGCCGCAGAGCTGGGCGCGCCAGGAGAGGTCCATGTCCTCTCCGCCGCCCCGGTAGCGCTCGTCCCATCCGCCCATCGCCGTCAGGACGTCCTTCCAGGCGCCGCAGTTCGCCCCCCGGGCGAACGGCAGGAAGTCCGTCTGCGAGTCCATCGGCAGGGGCTGCTCGTCGGCGTGGGCCGGGCTGAGCACGGACGTGTCCAGGCCGCCTCCGACCAGGTCGGCCTCCTTGGCCGCCTCCGTCATCGCGGCCAGCCAGCCGGGGCCGGCGATGTCGTCCGCGTCGCAGAACGCGACGAAATCGCCGCGCGCCGCGGCGATGCCCCGGTTGCGGGCGTGGCTCTCCCCGGGGCGGTCGGACGCGTCGACGATCCGCAGGTCCCGCAGCGCGGCGCGGGCCTGCTCGGCCACCTCGCGGGTGGCGTCCGTCGAGCCGTTGTCCACGACCAGGACCTCGTACGGAACGGCACCGTCCTGCCGGGACAGGGCGGTCAGCTGGGCGGCGAGCGTGCGGGCGCCGTCGCGCACCGGGACGACCACCGACACCAGCCGGGGCACGCCTCTGTCGCGCGGTGCGGCGGCGGGCGGCCGGTATCCGTGCCGGACCAGACGGGCACGCCGGACGAGGCGCATGCCGGGATCCACGGCGGTGGCCGGGTCCCCGGCGCTGCCGGTCCGCCGGCGGACCAGCAGCATGGGCACGGCGACCCAGGCCGCCGTGACGCGGTCCGCGTCCAGCAACTCGCGCCGCACCAGGTAGGGGCCGTCGAGGAGATCCCCGGGAGAGGGCGGGGAGCCGACGGCCGGGGACGGCAGGGTGAATCCGTCCACGAGACCGTCGTCCCGCAGCCCCAGTGTGCCGCACTGCACCAGAGCGACCGGGGCGCCGTCGTCCCCGCCGTCGCGGGCCGCCCGCGACATGCGCTCCAGGCAGTGGGGGAGGGGCTCGTCGCCGCCGTGCAGCACGGCGACGTACGGCGCCCGCGCGTTCCTGGCCGCGTCGACACACGCCGGTCCGAGTTCCTCGCGGGCACACCGCACGACCCGTACGGCCGGTGCTCCCGCGTCGTGCGGGGCCCCGCAC
>NZ_JBXUOY010000367.1:0-4315 GCF_057196705.1 Streptomyces sp. ATLC9
GGCCCGGACAAGCCGTCCGGGCCGGGACACACACGTTCACGGCGGGCTCAGAAGTCGAACACCGCCCCGGTCTGCCTGAGCAGGGCACAGGCGTTGGGGAACTCCGACCGCCAGTGGATCCGGCTCCCCTCCCAGGTGCCCGCGACCTCGGCCACCACGGGCCTGTGCTCGTTGGTGCAGTCGTGCTGCCGGCCGGAGAGCTGTCGCAGCTCGCCCCCGGACCGGTCGATGGCCTCGCACGCCTCGGCCGCGCGGGGGTGGGGGCCGCTGCCGTCGTCCGGGCAGATGAGCATCACGCCCCGCGTCCAGGTGTCCTCGGCGTCGGAGACGGTCAGGAAGACCTCGCCGTGGGCCGGCTCGGACGCGGGCGCCTTCGCGAGGGCGGCGGGCGCCGGGACGAGGAACGCGGCGACGGCAGCGGCGGCGAGGGCCGCGGCGGTGGTGGTACGGGGGCGCGGGAACATGCGGGCCTCCAGGGAGCTGGGCGCGATTGCGCGGCCAAGACCACCGTGGCAAAGCGCCCCGGGCAAGGACCCTCGCCCGGTCCTTCACCCGGACGGCGGGCACCGCTCACCCGGCCGGGCCCCGGCCCGCCGTCCGGCTCCCGCGCCCGAGCCGCTTCCCCGGTGCGGACGACGACTCCGGAGCACACGGGTCTAGGATGCATACATGTCGAAGGTACTGAATAAACTTCCAGTCGGTGAGCGCATCGGCATCGCGTTCTCAGGAGGTTTGGACACCTCTGTCGCGGTGGCGTGGATGCGTGAGCGCGGCGCCGTCCCCTATGCCTATACGGCCGACGTCGGCCAGTACGACGAGCCCGACCTGGCCGACGTGCCGGAGCGGGGTCTGGCGTACGGCGCCGAGCGGGCGCGGCTCGTCGACTGCCGCGACGCCCTGGTCGAGGAGGGGCTGGCCGCCCTGGCGTGCGGCGCCTTCCACATCCGCTCGGCCGCGCAGACCTACTTCAACACCACCCCGCTCGGCCGTGCGGTGGTGGGCACCCTGCTGGTGCGGGCGATGCGCGAGGACGACGTCTTCATCTGGGGGGACGGCTCCACCTACAAGGGCAACGACATCGAGCGGTTCTACCGCTACGGCCTGCTCGCCAATCCCGGTCTGCGGATCTACAAGCCCTGGCTGGACCGGGCGTTCGTGGCCGAACTCGGCGGACGGCACGAGATGTCCGCCTGGCTCTCGGAACGCGACCTGCCCTACCGCGACTCGGCCGAGAAGGCGTACTCCACCGACGCGAACATCTGGGGCGCCACGCACGAGGCCAAGAGCCTGGAGTACCTCGACACCTCGATGGAGATCGTGACCCCGATCATGGGCGTCCCCTTCTGGGATCCCGGGGTCGACATCCCGGCCGAGGACGTCACCGTGGAGTTCGAGCACGGGCGCCCCGTGCGGATCAACGGGCGCGCCTTCGCGAGCGCGGTCGAACTCGTACGGGAGGCCAACCTCATCGGCGGGCGGCACGGCCTGGGAATGTCCGACCAGATCGAGAACCGCATCATCGAGGCCAAGAGCCGCGGCGTCTACGAGGCCCCCGGCATGGCGCTGCTGCACCTGGCCTACGAGCGGCTGCTCAACGCCATCCACAACGAGGACACCGTGGCCGTGTACCACGTGGAGGGGCGCCGGCTCGGGCGGCTGCTCTACGAGGGCCGCTGGTTCGACCCGCAGGCCCTCATGCTCCGCGAGAGCCTCCAGCGCTGGGTCGGCCGCCCGGTCACCGGCAGCGTCACGGTGCGGCTCCGCCGCGGCCAGGACTACTCCGTCCTGGACACCCAGGGCCCGCACCTGAGCTACCACCCCGAGAAGCTGTCCATGGAGCGCAGCCACGACCCGGCGTTCGTCCCGGACGACCGCATCGGGCAGCTGACCATGCGCAACCTCGACATCGCCGACTCGCGGAGCAAGCTGGAGCAGTACGCCGTACACGGCCAGCTCGCCGCGTGGGGCGGGCTCATCGGCGAGCTGCCCCCGGGTGGCGCCCAGGCCATCTCGGCGGGCAGCCACGAGGGAGGGGAGACACCGGTGGACTCCGACGCGCTCGACCACGCGGCGATCGAGTCGGGCACGGACTGAGGCCCCGGCGGACGCCCGGGCCCCGGGCAGGCGGGGCCCGGCCGGGCGGGGACGGGCACGGGAGGTGGTCGCACACCGCGGGCGCCCGCACATACACTGATCCCTCCCCGACCGACTCCCGGCCGCGCCCCGGCCGCCCACCGGCCGGGGCGAAGCAGTCCGCAGGCCCGTCCGGTGCGGTAGGGAGCCACCCCGTGTTCTACTACGTGCTCAAGTACGTCCTGCTGGGCCCGGTGCTGCGGTTGCTGTTCAGGCCCCGGATCGAAGGACTGGAGAACGTCCCGGACGAGGGCGCGGCGATCATCGCCGGAAATCACCTGTCCTTCTCCGACCACTTCCTGATGCCCGCGATCCTGCACCGGCGCATCACCTTCCTCGCCAAGGCGGAGTACTTCACGGGGCCGGGGCTGAAGGGCAGGCTGACCGCCGCGTTCTTCCGCAGCGTGGGGCAGATCCCGGTCGACCGCTCGGGCCGCGGCGCCGGGCAGGCGGCGGTCGAGGAGGGTCTGAGGGTACTGCGCCGGGGGGAGCTGCTCGGCATCTACCCCGAGGGCACCCGGTCGCACGACGGGCGGCTCTACCGGGGGCGGGTCGGTGTCGCCTCCATGACCCTCAGGGCGGGGGTGCCGGTGATCCCGTGCGCCATGGTGGGCACCTTCGAGCTTCAGCCTCCGGGCAGGGCGCTGCCGAGGATAGGACGGGTGACCATCCGTTTCGGCGAACCGCTGGACTTCTCGCGCTTCGCGGACCAGCACGGCGAGCGCACGGTGCTGCGCGCGGTCACCGATGAGATCATGTACACGATCATGAACCTGTCCGGCCAGGAGTACGTGGACCTGTACGCCCCCGACGCCAAGGCCGCGCAGACGAAGGCCCGCAGGAGCGGTGACGACGCGGACCCGGCTCCGGGGAACGCCGCGTCGTAGCCCACCGGGACCTGCCGGCACGCCGCGTGGCGGCCTCCGGTGGGCGGCCTGCCGCGCGCCCTGCCCCCTCTCACGCGCCCCGGCGTCCCGGGTCCCGGTCCCCGGTGGGCGGGGCGGTGTGATGTGCCGCGATACCGAAGCGGCCCCGGTCGCCCGGAGCGGACGGCACCCCGCGGACGGCCGAGACCGTACTGATCGCCCCGTCCCGCTCGGCGATCTCCCGCCCCTCCAGTCGCTCCAGGTCAGATGCGGTTCGTCTCCTGCGACATCGAGACCGTCTGCCTGGGGCGGGCGGCCTCCGCGGCGGCCGTGCTGCTCGCCGCGGGTGCTCCGGGCAAACGACCGGCCCTGCCCGGAGCACGCGTCATGATCCACCAGCCCTCCCTCGCCGAACCTGTCCAGGGGCGGGCCCGGGACCTGGAGATGCAGGCCGCCGAGATGCTGCGCACCCGGGAACGGCTGGAGGAGATGCCGGCCGAGCACACCGGGCAGCCGCTGGAGCGCGTCCGGCGGGGCATCGAGCGGGACGCCTTCCTCGACGCCGAGGGCGCGGCGGCCTACGGCCTCGTGGACCGGCTGACGGCCGACCGCGGGCGGACCCGCGCCGTGCGTGCGCCGAGGTGAGCGGGCAGGCGGGCCGGATGCCGCCGGAACCTCCTCCCCTGCCCGCCCTGACCCGGCCCGAGTGCGAGCTGGTGGACCGCTGTCCGGAGGTGGTCGACCTGCTGGGCGGGGTCAACCCCGCACGCGGGCGCGACACCCACGGGGCCCTGTGCGCCGCCAGGCGCCGGCCGGCCGGGCGGCGGCCCTGCGGGACGCGCTGACGGTGATGCGCGGGCGCGGCGAGACGGAGCTCCACGCGCACACCCTGGCGCGGGCGCTGCGGGTACTGAACGGACGGCCGCGCGGGTCTGGCCGGGCTCCCCCGGGATTCCGGAGGCTGAGGGAACGGCCGTACGGCCTGTCAGGCACCGGGCCGGGCGCCCGGCCGTACGGGCGGCGCGGTGCGCGCGACGGTGGCCGCGGCCGCGTCCAGCTCGGCCTCCGTCAGATCGGCGCGGGCGGTCAGCCGCAGCCGGGAGACCCCGTCGGGCACCGACGGCGGGCGGAAGCAGCCGACGGCCAGGGAGGCGCCGCGGCAGTCGGCGGCCCAGCGCACGGCCGCCTCCGGGGAGGGCGCGCGTACCGGCACCACGGCGGCGTCCGGGCGGGTGACGTCCAGACCGGCGCCCGCCAGCCGCTCGTACAGTCCGGTGGCGGCCTCGCGGACGCGGGCGGCCCGGCCGGGCTCGGCC
>NZ_JBXUOY010000368.1:0-4308 GCF_057196705.1 Streptomyces sp. ATLC9
CGGGGGCCGGCGGGGCCCCCGGCGCCGCGGCCCCACCGCCCCCCGCGCCGCGCCCGCCCCCCCCCCCCCCCCACCCCTCCCACCCCGGCTACGGCCTGGACGGCGAGCCCGTCGTCCCCGGGCCCGCGACCGGCCCCGACGACTCGGAGGCATTCGGGGGGTCCGGCGGCACCGGCGGCACTGGCGGCACCGAGGAGCCCGGCGGGCCCGCCGGGGCCACCGCCGAAACCGCCGACCACGAGTCCACCCGCCTGCGGCTGGCTGAACTGGCCGAATGCCGCACACCGCTGGCCGACGTACGGCCCGGCCCTCTGGGCACGCTGGACGTCTACGTCTTCGCCGACGGCACCACCGTCTGCATGACGCCCGGCCACCGCGAGACCGCCGAACGGCTCGCCGCCGCGGTGCGCGGGGGAGCCGAGCCGGTGCTGCTGGGCGGCTCGGGCGTCCTCGGCGCGTACACCCTCACCTTCGCGTACGGCGGGGAGAGCGTCTACGTGCTGGCCGACCGGGTCATCGCCTCGCTCTGAGAGCCGCGGCCTCGGCGGCCTCCACCAGCGCCGCGGCCTCGGCCAGTTCCCGGGCCCCGGCCCGCCCGCCGGCCGCCCGCACCGCCTCAGCCAGGTCGTGCCCGGCCACCGCGAGCTGGTCCCCGACGGCGAAGAGCCCCGCGTCGGGCAGGGAGCGCGGGGGCCGGCCGGGGAACTCCAGGCGCTGGGCGCGGTCGGCCAACTCCCTGGCCAGTCCGAGCCCCTCGGCCGCCGCGCCCCGGGCCAGGACGCTCCGCGGCATGGCCCGCAGCCGGTCGGCGAAACGGTCCACGGCGGTCAGCAGGGGGATCACATCGGGCACGGCGCAACCCTATGCGCCCCTCGCACACCGCCGCCAACGGGCGCGGCGCGCGGACGGACCGCACGGGCGCGCGGGAGGCGGAACGCGCGGAGGGGGCCGGGGGCTGATCCCCCGGGGCCCCTCACAGGTCCCGCCCGGCCCGGCCGGAGGGCCGGGGACCGGGCAGCCGGATCAGTCGCTGCTCTGCAGGATGGCGATCAGCCGCAGGAACTCCAGGTAGATCCAGACCAGGGTCAGGGTCAGACCGAAGGCGGCCAGCCAGGACTCCTCGCGGGGAGCGCCGTAGGCGATGCCGTCCTCGACCTGCTTGAAGTCCAGGGCCAGGAAGGCGGCGCCGAGCACGATGCCGATGACGCCGAACAGGATGCCAAGGCCACCGCTGCGGAAGCCGAGGCCGTCACCGCCGCCGAAGACGGCGAACAGCAGGTTGATGCCCATCAGCAGGACGAAGCCGATGGCCGCGGCCATCACGAAGCGGTAGAAGCGCCGCGTGACACGGATGATGCGGGCCTTGTACATGAACAGCACCGCGGCGAAGACCGCCATGGTGCCCAGCACCGCCTGCATCGCCGCGCCTTCGGCGATGTAGCTGTCGACGTAGTTGCTGATGGCTCCGAGGAACAGGCCCTCGAAGGCGGCGTAGGCCAGGATCAGCGGAGGCGACGCCTTGCGCTTGAAGGACTGCACCAGGCCCAGGACCAGCGCGATCAGCATCGCGCCCAGGGCCAGACCGAGTGACAGATCGGTGATCCACGCCACAGCCGCCATGGCGACGACCAGGCCGACCGTCATCGCCGTACGGGCGACGACGTCGTCCATCGTCATCCGGCCGGCCTGCGGCGGCGCGGCCGGCGGGAAGCCCGGCCCGCCGTCCGTCCGGGGCTGCTGGGCGTAGGGGTTGGTGGGCTGGGCGCCGGTCGCGTACGGGTTCCCGGCCTGCGGCTGCTGCGTGGCGTTGAAACCGGCGTAGCCGTTGTCTCGGCTGAATCCCCGTCGCGAGAAGACCGGGTTACTGCTCCTCATCTCACTCCTCCATGGCCGCACCGCGCGGCCCTTCCTCAAGAGTAATGCTTTAGCAAAGACCGCACGGTAGTGCACTGGCAAGAACGACGGAAGGAGTCGTGATTGTTCCGGTACCCACCGCCACGCCGGTGATACCCCGCCAGAGGGCCGCCTTACGCCCACCGCCGCGCGGTGTGCCCGGTGGGCGCGGCCGCGGGCACCGGGCTCCCGGCGCGGGAGCCGCCTGAACGGTGGGCCGGGGGCACCCGGGGGCCCGCGCTCCGGACGGCCGGAGCGCGCAGGTCGGCGGCTCCGCTCCCGCACCCCCGTGCGCCGGGATCCGGATCTAGGCATCCCCACCGGTGCGGGAGGAGATTGGACCGCGCAAGACAGTGCAAGCTCCCACCCCCCTTTCGCTCTGGAGGAGTCCATGCTGTCCGTACGCACCCGGATCGCCGCGGTCGCCGCGGCCTGCCTTCTCGCCGGCGCCGGTACCGCGGTGGCCACCCCGCTCCACAGCACCGGCACGACGGGGCAGCAGTCTGGTCCCGCCACCGCCGTCAGCAGGTTCGACAACGGCAGCTTCGAGTACCCGACGGTCGGGGCGAACACGTTCCGGACCATCGGCAGCGGCCAGCCCATCGGCCCGTGGAGGGTCACCTCCGGAGCCGTGGACCTGATCGGCGCCGGGTTCTGGCAGGCCGCCGAGGGCGACCAGTCCGTCGACCTCAACGCCACCACCGCGGGAACCGTGGCCCAGACCTTCACCACCACCCCGGGGAGGACGTACACGGTGACGTACTCCCTCGCCGGCAACCCGGAGGGCGACCCCTCGCTGCTGAGGACGGGCCGGGCCCTCGTCGACGGGCAGAACTTCCAGGACTTCTCCTTCGACGTCACCGGCAGGACACGGGCCGACATGGGCTACGTGACACGGCAGTTCACCTTCGTCGCCAACAACGGCACCACGACCCTCGCGTTCGCCAGCACCGTCGGCGACGCCTACGGGCCCGTCATCGACGACGTCAGGGTCCACTCCTGCTGTTCGGACTCCTGCTGCCGCTGACCCACAACCCCGCAAGGCCGACTCCGCCGCCCCGGACCGCCCCCGGCCGTCCGGGGCGGCGGTACGACACCGCCCCCACCCACAGCGGAGGGAGGGAACAGCCATCGGCTCCGCCCGTGGCCGAAACCGCACCCTGATGAGCCGCCAGGTCCGGGCAGCAAGGCCCTTCGCGGCGTGTGTCCTTCGGCTGGGGGATTCCGTCCGCGTCCGGACCGTTCGGACCGTCCGGCCATCGGCCGACGGTCCGCGGGACCTGTGTGATCACGACATCGGAAGCGGCACTCGACTACCGACGCAGCTTCTTCGAAGGGTGAAACGGAGGGAAGATCCGGCCCGGCCGTCCACCTGGTCCCCTGCGGGCCGGGGTGGGGAGGGTGGCCCGGCACCTCACGGGGGAGGTGCCGCGCTCATGAGACCCGGACGAGGCTCCTTCACACCTCATCAGGCTCGTCGCCACTGCCGCCGGCAACGCGAAGCGCGCCGCCCGCCGGCTTCGGCAGCGAATGGTGCCGGCGGCGCCCCGCCAGGGGGCCGCCGGGGTCCGGCGTGCCCGGAGCCGGATTCGAACCGGCACGGCCTGTAGGCCAACGAGGTTTAAGCTCGTCGTGTCTGCATTCCACCATCCGGGCACCGGCTCATGGACCGCACGGCTGGCTGCGGCCCTCCCCTGGACGCTCAATGAGCCTATCCGCGGCGCTCGTTCGGACAACGGGCTTTCGACTCCAAGTTGTCTGATTTTATTGGCAACTGATGCAGCATCAGCGGCGCGCGCCGCTCTTCGGCGAGGGTTACGCGCCCCCGCGCCGATTCCAGGAATGACGGAAAGTCGCCGCCCCGCCACAGGAAGGCATCAGGGTGCCCTCTCCTCCTCAGGGATGACACGGGCCTCCCCGGTCCCCCCGAAGACTCCCTCCGAGACCGGTTCGGGGGTGGACGCCGGTGGCCGGTTTCGCACGGACGATGGAGGGGTCCCCGTCAAGCCGCTGTGAACAGGAGTCCCTTTCCGTGACCACCAGCACTCCCTCCGACGCCCTCCTCGCGCCCTCCGCCGCCGGTGGCGCCGCGGCCGCCCGTGCCGTGGACCTGACCAAGGTCTACGGCCAGGGCGAGACGAAGGTGGTGGCCCTGGACTCCGTCACCGTCGACTTCCCGCAGGGGCAGTTCACGGCGATCATGGGTCCGTCGGGCTCGGGCAAGTCCACGCTGATGCACTGCATGGCCGGCCTGGACTCGTTCTCCTCCGGATCGGCCTGGATCGGTGAGACCGAACTGTCCTCCCTGAAGGAGAAGAAGCTCACGCGACTGCGCCGGGACAAGGTCGGTTTCATCTTCCAGGCGTTCAATCTGCTGCCCACCCTGACGGCGCTGGAGAACATCACGCTGCCGAT
>NZ_JBXUOY010000369.1:0-4302 GCF_057196705.1 Streptomyces sp. ATLC9
CGTGCGGCCTCCGGCCGCCCCGCGATCGCGCCCCCCGGCCCCGCGGGAGCCTCGCCACCGGGCAGATCCCGGCCGGCGCGGCACCGGGTCTCCACCGGTACCCCGAACGCCCGCGCGGCCCGCCCGGAGGTGAGCCGTCCGGGGACCGTGGCCCGCGGGCCGGGGGGGGCCCCCGGGCCCCGGGCCCCCCCGGCGCCCCCCGCCCCCCCCCCCCCGGAGCCCCCGCGGCGCCGGGTCAGATACGCCGCAGGACGCTGTCCAGCAGCGAACCCATCCGGGTGGCCGATTCGTGGCCCGCCCGGAGGACCTCCTCGTGGTTGAGCGGCTCGCCGGTCATGCCCGCGGCGAGGTTGGTGACCAGGGAGACGCCCAGCACCTCGGCGCCCGCCTCGCGGGCGGCGATCGCCTCCAGAACGGTGGACATGCCCACCAGATCCCCGCCGATCGCCCGGACCATGCCGATCTCGGCGGGCGTCTCGTAGTGCGGGCCGGGGAACTGGACGTAGACGCCCTCCTCCAGGGTGGCGTCCACCTCCTGGCACAGCGCGCGCAGCCGCGGCGAGTACAGGTCGGTGAGGTCGACGAAGTTGGGGCCGACGATCGGCGAGACGCCGGTGAGGTTGATGTGGTCCCGGATGAGGACCGGACGGCCGGGGCGCATTCCGGGGCGCAGTCCGCCGCAGCCGTTGGTCAGCACGACGGTCTTGCAGCCCGCGGCCACCGCCGAGCGGACGCCGTGCACGACGGACGCGACGCCGTGGCCCTCGTAGTAGTGGGTGCGGCCGAGGAAGACCAGCGCCCGCTTGTCGCCGAGGCGGTACGAGCGGACCTTTCCGGCGTGGCCCTCGACCACCGGCGGCGGGAAGCCGGGCAGTTCGGTGACCGGGAACTCGTGTTCCGGCTCCCCGAGCGCGTCGGCGGCCGGCACCCAGCCCGAGCCCATGACCAGGGCGACGTCGTGGGTCTCCGCGCCGGTCAGCTCACGCAGGCGGGCCGCCGCGGTGCGGGCGGCGGCGTACGGGGCGCCGGAGTAGTCGGTGGTGGCAGAAGCGTTCACGCCGATGAGGGTAGCCGGTAATCGCCTACGCGCGTAGACGGGAATCCGTGGAGCGGCCCCGGAAGCGGACGAAAGCGGACTCGGGCAGGCCGGAATGTCTTGAAAGGGGGGGAAATGGCCGGAAAGCGACCCGCGGCGGACCGCGCGTCCGCGCGTGCCGCGAGGGCCGGCCGCGGGCCCCGCTCAGCAGGGGCGCTTGCGCAGCTCCGTCACGTAGTCGTGGGGCGCCCCCGCCGACTCCGCAGCGTCGGCGATCTCGCCCAGGTAGCGGGCCGAGGGCAGCCCGCCCTCGTAACCGTTGAGGACGTAGCACCAGGCGGGCTCGTCGCCGTCCAGGGTGTGCACCCGTACCCGCATGCGGCGGTAGACGTCCATGCCGACGCCCTCCCAGCGGTCCATGGAGTCCTCGTCCATGGGCGCGATGTCGTACAGCGCGACGAAGACCGTCGCCTTCGGGGCCTCGGCGATGGTCGCCAGCGACCCCTCCCAGCCCATGTGCTCGCCGCCGAAGGTCAGCCGCCATCCGCTGAGCCACCCGGTGCCGCGCAGCGGCGAGTGCGGGGCGCGGCGGGACATCAGCCGGGCGTCGAGGTTTCCGGCGTATGCGGCGTAGAGCGACATGTGACGAGGGTATAGGCAGCCGCCCGGTCCGCCCGGGCGGACCGCCGCCGTGCCCGCGGCGGGTGGTGGCGGACGGCCCCGGGGCGCGTGCGAGACTGGGACACGTGACTCGGATCGTGATCATCGGTGGTGGACCCGGCGGCTACGAGGCGGCGCTGGTGGCCGCGCAGCTCGGAGCGGAAGTGACCGTCGTCGACCGCGACGGTCTGGGCGGCGCCTCGGTGCTGACCGACTGCGTCCCCTCCAAGACGCTCATCGCGACCGCCGAGGTGATGACGAACTTCGACTCCTCCTACGAGGAGCTCGGCATCATCGTCGAGGACGGCACCCCCGACCCCGACAGCCCCGCCCGGGTCGTCGGCGTGGACCTGGGCAAGGTCAACCGGCGTGTGAAGCGCCTGGCGCTGGCCCAGTCGCACGACATCACCGCGGCCGTCACCCGCGCGGGCGCCCGTGTGCTGCGCGGCCGCGGCCGGCTGGAACCGGGCCAGGCATCCGACGGCACACGGCAGGTCGTCGTCGAGACGGCCGGGGGCGAGGAGGAGCGGCTGACGGCCGACGCCGTGCTCATCGCCACCGGCGGCAAGCCGCGCGAGCTGGCCGACGCCCGCCCCGACGGCGAGCGCATCCTGAACTGGACGCAGGTCTACGACCTGGAGGAGCAGCCCGAGGAGCTGATCGTGGTCGGCTCCGGCGTCACCGGCGCCGAGTTCGCGGGCGCCTACCAGGCGCTCGGCTCCCGGGTGACGCTGGTCTCCTCGCGCGACCGCGTGCTGCCGGGCGAGGACCCGGACGCGGCGGTCGTGCTGGAGGACGTCTTCCGCCGCCGCGGCATGAACGTGATGTCGCGCTCCCGCGCCGCCTCCGCCAAACGCGTCGGGGACCGGGTGGAGGTCACCCTCTCCGACGGCCGGGTCATCACCGGCAGCCACTGCCTGATGGCCGTCGGCGCGGTGCCCAACACCTCGGGCATCGGCCTGGAGGGGGCCGGGGTGATGCTGAAGGACTCCGGCCACATCCGCACCGACCGGGTCTCGCGCACCTCCGCGCCCGGGGTCTACGCGGCCGGCGACTGCACGGGCGTGTTCGCGCTCGCCTCGGTCGCGGCCATGCAGGGCCGGATCGCGATGTACCACTTCCTGGGCGAGACGGTGGCCCCGCTGGACCTCAAGACCGTCTCGGCGAACGTCTTCACCGACCCGGAGATCGCCACCGTCGGCTACACGCAGGCCGACGTGGACGCCGGCCGGATCGACGCCCGGGCCGTCAAGCTGCCGCTGCTGCGCAACGCGCGGGCGAAGATGCAGGGCGTGCGGGACGGTTTCGTGAAGCTGTTCTGCCGCCCCGGCACGGGCATCGTGGTCGGGGGCGTGGTGGTCGCGCCGCGCGCCAGCGAGCTGATCCACCCGATCTCGATCGCGGTCGACAACAACCTGACGGTCGAGCAGATCGCGAACACCTTCACCGTCTACCCCTCGCTGTCGGGCTCGATCGGCGAGGTGGCACGGCAACTGCAGACGCGGAAGGCGGCCGAGGAGGGCTGACCCGCGGTCCGGGCTCCGCCGGGCCGTCCGCGTATACCACGGCGGGGTTCCGCCTACGAACAATTTCCGTTATTCAGCGGAAACAGCTGAAAGCAGACGGTCGCGCGGGTTACTGTCTGTTCTGTGTTCGCTGCAGAACGTCGTCAACTGATCCTCGAAATGGTGCGGGCCAACGGAGCCGTGTCGCTCCGCGAACTCGCACGTGTCGTCCAGACCTCCGAAGTGACCGTGCGTCGTGATGTCCGGGCACTGGAGGCGGAAGGGCTGCTGGACCGCCGGCACGGCGGCGCGGTGCTGCCCGGCGGCTTCTCACGGGAGTCCGGCTTCCCGCACAAGGCGCATCTGGCGACCGCGGAGAAGAGCGCGATCGCCGATGCCGCCGCGAGCCTCGTGGAGGAGGGTGAGGCCGTCGTCGTCGGCGCCGGGACGACCACGCAGGAACTGGCCCGCCGCCTGGCGCGCGTCCCCGGACTGACCGTGGTCACCAACTCCCTGCTGGTGGCGCAGGCGCTGGCGCACGCCAACCGCGTCGAGGTCGTGATGACCGGCGGCACGCTGCGCGGCGCCGACTACGCGCTGGTCGGCAGCGGCGCCGAGCAGTCCCTCCAGGGGCTGCGGGTCTCGCGCGCCTTCCTCTCCGGCAGCGGGCTGACGGCCGAGCGCGGCCTGTCGGCCTCCAACATGCTGTCGGCGAGTGTGGACCGGGCGCTGGTGCAGGCCGCCGCGGAGGTGGTCGTCCTGGCGGACCACACCAAGCTGGGCGTCGACACCATGTTCCAGACCGTCCCCCCGGAGGCCATCACCCGCCTGGTGACCGACGAGCCCCCGCCGCACGAGGACCGGGCGGCGGCCGAGCTCCGGGCGCTGACGGACCGGGGCGTCCGGATCACGGTGGCCGGTACGGAGAGCGCGCCGTCCGGTGCGGTGGGCGCGGCGCACGGCGCCGCGGTGGTGCACCCCGGGCCGGCGGGGCCCGCGGGGCAGACCGGTCAGGGCGGGCCGGGGGGAGCGGAGGGCGAGGGTCAGGCCGGCGGTCCGGGCGGCCGGCCGCGGCGCGAGGTGCCGCTGCCGGGCCAGCGC
>NZ_JBXUOY010000370.1:0-4275 GCF_057196705.1 Streptomyces sp. ATLC9
GCGCCCCCGCGGGCCGCCCCCCCCCCCCGGGCCGCGGCCGGGGGGCGGGGGGAGCCGGAGGAAGGTCAGCCGAACTGCTTCTCGATGGCGGCGAGTTTGGCCTCCAGCGAGTCCAGCCGGGGACTGGTCAGGCTCTCTTCGGAACCGAACGAGTCCGCCGGGCGGGGCGGGTCCACCTTGCGCAGCCCGTCCGCGCCCGGCGCGCCGCCGGAGTCGTCCGAGGCCGCCCGGAGCGCGGCGCGCGGCCGGGGGACGGGCTGCGGGGAACCCGCGCTGACCTCCAGCTCCACCTGCTGCGCGTCGGCGCCGCGGCCCAGCCTGCTGATCGCCCGCAGCCGCGCCCGCTCCAGCTTCCGCTGCTCGCGCTTGCGGGCCCGCTCCTCCTCCTTGCGACGGCGGTCCTCGCGGACCTCGTCGACCGCCTCGTCCAGCGTCCGCACGCCCTCCAGCAGCATCAGCGACCAGGCGGCGTAGGTCTCGCGCGGCGCGCGCAGCCAGCGCACCACCCGGATCTGCGGCAGCGGACGCGGCACCAGACCCTGCTCACGCAGGGCGGCGCGCCGGGTCTGCTTGAGAGCCCGGTCGAAGAGGATGGCCGCCGCGATCGACATGCCCGCGAAGAACTGCGGGGCGCCCGCGTGCTCGTCGCCGCGCGGGGCGTGCACCCAGTTGAACCACGCCGCGGCGCCCGCGAAGAGCCACACCAGCAGCCGTGAACCGAGGGAGGCGTCACCGTGGCTGGCCTCGCGGACGGCGATGACGGCGGAGAACATCGCCGCGCCGTCCAGGCCGAAGGGGACCAGGAACTCCCAGCCTCCCGACAGGCCCAGGTTCTCCCGGCCGAATCCCACCAGGCCGTGGAAGGAGAGGGCGGCGGCGACCCCCGCGCAGCAGAAGAGCAGAACGTAGGAGGCGATGGCGTAGACCGTCTCCTTGCGGCGGCGGCGCTCCTCCATGCGCTCCCAGGAGTCCGCGCCCTGGTCCTCCTCGGTCCTGTGACGTCCGTTTCCACGGCTCATCAACACGACCGCGACCAGGGCGCCGACGAGCAGTACGGCACCGGCCAGCACCCAGTTCATCGATATGTCCGTCAGTCTCATCCGGGGATGTCCCCTGCCTGGCGGTGTGCCGTGAAGACGGCCCCGCCGTGCTCGCGTCGGCTTGGTTGACCCGCAGCATCCTGGCGGAAAAAAGATCGCGTGGCAGGGCCTTTGGGCCCGAGGAACCGCCGAAGGTGGCCAGAACGTGCGTACAGGAGTGTAGCGAGCCGCAATCGCTGCCGGTTACCGGCCGGACGCTCGAATCCCCGGAGGGAACCGGGCCGTTCGGCCGGGCCGCTCACGGATTCCGGCCGGCGGGACCGGCCGGCGGGTCAGCCGCGCGCGGCGCTCAGCCGCTCCACCCGGTCGGCGTCGCAGGTGCGTGGGCAGGTGACGCAGGTGTCCTGGGGGCGCAGCGTGTAGAACATGCAGCAGCTCGCCCGGTCCCGCGTGGGGTACTTCTCGCCGTCCGGACCGGACAGCTCCCGGAAGGCGGCGCCCCGCGGGAACGGGGCGACCGAGCCCGGCAGCAGCAGCTCCGCCTCGGCCATCGCGCGCCGCTCCTCGCCCAGCAGATGGCCGACGTACCACAGGCCCTCGGCGATCTCGTCCGTCGCCATGCCCCACAGTGCGCGCGGCCCGCGGCGCATGCGCGGCCGGAACGCCTCGAGGACGGGGCCGAGGTGCTCGGCCACCGCCTCCCGCACGGCCGCCCGCAGCGCCTCCTCGCTGTGGACGACACGGGCGCCGGACAGCACGGCGGCCGGGTCGTCGGGCAGACAGGAGAACTCCTCGGCGCACACCGCCAGCCGGCCCGAGGCGCGGTCGTAGGCCACCGAGCCCACCGGGACGCGCGGGACCCGGCGGTGCAGGAACCAGGGGAGCGTCACCAGCAGGCAGACCGACCAGGCATAGCGGTGCAGACCGAAGCCGGCGACCACGTCGGGCCGGGCCTGCCGGCCGTAGTCGCGCCGCACCTGCTCGTCGTCCCGGGCCAGGAAGGCGTCCAGGACGGAGCCGCCCTCGGCCAGCTCCGCCGCCCGGACCCAGCCGCCGCCGCGCGGCAGGTGCCCGGTCCCCGGCACCTCGGTGACCCGCAGGCTGGGGAGGACCTCGGTCAGACGGCCGTAGGCGGCGGCCAGCGGCGACGGCGCGGCGGGCGTGCCGGGCGCGGGAGCGAGGGTGCACATGGCCATGCGGGTACCACCGAATCGACGGCTATAACAGGTAAGGCTTACCTTAGCCCACGTGATCGGTGATGCGACACCGCCGCCCGCGCGAGTGGCGCGCGTCACTCCCCGGGATCCCCCGCGGACCCTCGCCCCGGGGGCCGGCCCCCGCACTCCTCCAGCCGGCCGGCCAGCCAGCTCGGCACCCCGCCCAGCAGACGGAACAGCCGCCGCGCCTCGGCCCGCAACCGCCCCGCCTCCGGCTCCGGCTGGACGTCCGCCAGGGCCGCCAGGGCCGGTGCCATGCCCACCAGATAACCCAGCTCCTCGCGCAGCCGCAGTGACTCGGCGAAACCGTGCCGCGCCTCGGCGAGCTCGCCGCCGCGCAGCGCCAGCCCGGCCAGATGCCGCCAGGTGAAGGAGCACAGCAGCGCGTTCCCCTGGGCGGTGGCGGCGGCGTGCGCCCGGCGGTAGGCCGCCCGCGCCGCCTGGGGGCTGTCGCCGAAGCGCTCGGTCATCAGACCGCGGCGGAAGTCCAGCATCGCCCGCCGCGGTGAGTCGGGCGGCAGCAGCGCGGCGGCCCGTCCCAGCGCGGCGCGGGCCTCGTCGGCCCGGTCCCGTACGGCCAGCACCGTCGCCGCGTAGGCCAGATGACCGCGCTCACAGGCGGCCGCGCCCCGCTCCTCGTCCGTCGCCGCCATGGCCTCGGCCGTACGCAGCGCCTCCTCGGCGCGCTCCCAGCCGTCGGCGGTGAACATGCAGCACTCCACCAGCAGCCCCGCCCGCCGCAGCGCCGCCCCGGCGTCCTCCCGTGCCACCTCCGGCTCCAGCAGCGCGGCCGCGTCCTCCCAGCAGCCGCGCGACCTCAGCCGCCACACCGCGTGGTCGAGTGGACCGCCCTCCGCCTCCGGTCCCGTGTCCGCACCCGGCCCCCCGCCCGATCCCGCGCCCTCCAGCCGTACCGAACGTGACATGGCGGTCTCCGCCACAGTGCCCTCCCCAACCAAGCGCGCTGTCGAGCCGGATGTGAGCGAATCCCAGCACGAACACCGGGGCTCCGCCAAGGGGTAAGTGTGAACGGCTTCACAATCTTGGTCAGCTCTTGACACACCCCGGGCGGGAGATACTCGGCCGGCCGCCGCGGTCATTCGTCCCACCGGCGGTCGTCCGGCTCGCGCCGGTTGGCGACGACCGCCGCGACCGGCGGGATGACCGTGGCCACCACGCACATCGCGATCGCCGGCGGGACCGACCACGGGCGCACGAAGGCCCACGCGCCGACGAAGAGGGTCAGACACAGACCCATCAGCACGAAGTAGCGGTGCCGCCTGGGCGCGTACACCCCTCCAGCGCAGGACGCGTGGAACGGGACCGGGCCGGTCCGACGGGTCCGGACGCCGGTTCGGGCGGGGGTTCAGCGCATGCGCAGGGCCAGGAGGAAGTCCACCCTGTCCTCCAGCCGCGACAGGTCGCGGCCGGTGAGCCGCTCGATGCGGCCCACCCGGTAGCGCAGGGTGTTGACGTGCAGACGGAGGCGGGCGGCGCAGCGCGTCCAGGAGCCCTCGGAGTCGAGGAACGCCTCCAGGGTGGGCACCAGCTCGGCGCGGTGGCGCCGGTCGTACTCGTACAGCGGGTCCAGCAGCCGGGCGGTGAAGGCGCGGCGCACGTCGTCGGGCACGAAGGGCAGCAGCAGGACGTGCGAGGCCAGCTCCTCGTGGCCGGCCGCGCAGACCCGCCCCGGCCGGGCGGCGGCCACGCGCCGGGCGTGACGGGCCTCCTCCAGGGCCCCGCGCAGGCCCTCGGGGGAGTGGACGGCGGCGCTGACGCCCAGGGTCAGCCGTCCCCCGGGGCCACCGGGGCCGTCCAGGCCGTGCTCCAGCGGGCCCCGCAGGGAGTCGAGCAGGGCGCCGGCGGCGAACGCGTCCCCGGGCCCGGCGGGCGGCGGCCCGGACGGCCCGGAGTTCCCCGCACCGGCGGCCTCCGCGCCGTCCTCCTCCGTACCGGTCTCCCGTCCGTGAGCCGCCGGAAGCGGAACGAGCGCGACGGCCTCCCCGCCGGCCGTCACC
>NZ_JBXUOY010000371.1:0-4261 GCF_057196705.1 Streptomyces sp. ATLC9
GGGCGTAGAGAACTCCATGATCTTGGAAACCGTGCCTGCCTCGTTCCGAGGGCACCGCCGATACGACAGATCGTCACGAACCCGGCGTCACGCGACTACGCCGAAGCCCTGCATGGCGGGGCACACGGCCGGAGCGCCGTGGGATGGCTCGCGTGAGCGATGCGTGAGCGGAGGGGCGGCGAGGAGGTTGACCTGAGTAACTCCAGCACAGGGCGACCGGCGCTACCCGCTGGTCAGGTCAGGTCAGGTGCGGTGGCGGGTCGGCGTGGAGGTAATACTTGTCCGCTTACGGCCTACGTGCGTCGTCGATGCCAAGGGCACCGTCCAGCTGTGCTGATCACGACATATGCCGATGTGGTGCTGCTCGCACTCAGATGCTGCTCTTCTTCGCGTACGGATGGTTAGGCGGGAGTGTCTTCCCAAGCCCGTCGCTGGCCGCGTATGCCCACTCGTAGTGGGGCAGGAGCTTGTGGCCGAACTGAGAGACCTTAGTGAACCCCCCTTCGTTGAAGATCCAGTAGAAGAGGTTGCGGAGATTGTGTGGGTTGTAGTCGGCATCGGGTACCAGCTTGATTCCAGTGCCGCCCATCCCATCGAGCCAATTCTTCGCCAGAAGGTCCTTGATCAGGTCCCGGTAGGGCGCGGCGTGCTCGCTGCCAGCGACGAGCGCTGTGGTGGCTGCGGTGATCAGATCAGCCAGCTGCAGCAGGTCGATGTGGTCGGACCGGGCGGTCAGCACAGGTAGGACGATCCGGTTCAGACCGCCTACACACGAATCGCCGGGCCGGTCCTGGACCACTTCGCCCACCGCACCCCCAGCCTCCGGACCAAACAACGCCTCGCCCTCCACCTCCAACAGGCGGCCCCCGAGCACGCCGAGCGCATCCTGAACGACCCCGCCTGGGACGCCCTCGCCGCCGTGCTCGCCGACGCCGAGACCACAGGCCACAACGCCGCCACCCTCCTCGACCAGACCCTGGGCCAGCGCACCCTGAACGACGCCCGCCACCCCGCCCGCACCCTGACCTGGCGCATCCACCGCCTCGGCCAACGCCACGCCCCCAGCCCACAAGCCCAGGCAGCCAGAGCGCGCACCACCGCGCAGCGCCCCGCCGCTCCAGACCCGCAGCCGTCCCGGACACGGCACCGCTGACCACACCGAGCGGACCGCTGTGCCGCGTCTTCCCCACCGGAGACATGGGAGGCCGGTTCCTTGCTAGCATCGGACGGCCGCCAAGGAGGTTCCATGCCATCTTCCGCGCCTGCCGCCGCACAGGCCGACCTGAGAATCGAGCCGGTCGACGCTGTGCTCGGCGATGTCGAGATCTCTCTCCAGACTCGGCTGGACCGGGACACGCTGGTGCGCAAGCGGCGCTCGCTGGGTGCGCGGACGGACCGGGGCACATGGGTGCGCATCGAGCGGCGCCGGATGGAGAAGATCGGAGGCCAGGGCTGGAACGGCACCGAGTGCGCGGCCGTCCTGGAAGGAATCACGCAGCCCCGGTGGCACCGGGCGGTGGTGTGGCGCCAGCCGGACGGTGCCGCGATGTGGCGGGCGGACGAGACCGATCTGCTGCCCGGAGCGCCGATCGGCACCAGCGTCCTGGCCGCCGATCCCGGACTGCCGGACGCGTGGTGGCAGGCGCTGAACGCCTCGCTGGACGCGCTGGCCGCCCACCGCACGAGCCGTGTCGCCACTCCGGACACCGTCACGATCACCCAGCAGGGTGTCACCGAGGCGGTCCGCCGCTTCCTGCCCGATGGTATGGATACGACGGTGAGCCGGTGGAGGCCCGCGCACGCGGACCTGAACTGGGCGAACATGACCGGCCCCAAGTTCTGCCTGTTCGACTGGGAGGACTGGGGCATGGCGCCCTGGGGGCTGGATGCCGCATCGCTGTGGGGCAACTCCCTCGCCGTCCCGGTCCTGGCCGAACGCGTCCGCCACGAGCGGCGCCGCGACCTGGAGAGCCGGGACGGCAAGCTGATGACCCTGTTCGTCTGCGCGAAGATCCTGGCCCCGGACGCCCACCCCGAGGACCCCCGCCTGGAGCCGGCACGCCGGGCGGCGGCGCGGATCGCGGAGGAACTTCAGGCCCGCTGACGGCCCGTCCGCTCGCGGAGAAGCCGCCGGTACGTGCGCAGGCTGCCGACATCCGCCTCATACCGCAGGGCAGTGACCAGCTCCGCCAGGTGGGACGGGTCATCCGTGCCGACGGCGACCCTCCCCACCTGCGGCAGCCGGTAGGCGGTGCGGAACGCGGCCTGTACGGCGGAGAGACCGTCGTCAGGGTCTTGGACGAAGACCCGCGGGTCGAAGATCTTCCACAGCGGGTCTCCGGTCCCGCCTCCGAAGGGGCTCATGCCCCACAGCTGATCGAGGCCGAGGCCCCATCGTGCTGCCAGGGCATCCGATGCGTCCAGGACGTCGATCGGAACCAGGAGCCCCGCCCGGATCATGAGCACGTCGGGCCTGGGCATGGTGTCGTCCATGAGGCCGGGCAGTGGGCGGGGGTCCCATGAGGAGACGCCCCAGACCCCGCACAGCCCGTCCGCCGCGGCTTTCTCCAGGGCGGCGCACGCCGTACCCAGCGCTTCCTGACCAACGGAGGAGCGTTCGGGCAGGGAGCGTTCCGGATTGTGCAGGAACACCAGGTCGGGGACGCGTCCGAGATCACGGTTGGTCTGTTCCACCGCTGCCCGGAGCCTGCCGGGGTCGAGTGAGTGCTCGGCTCCGCCGGCGGCCGGGAAGAATCCGACCTTGGTGGAGACCGTGAAGCGGGGCAAGAGGTCGCCCCCCACCTCCGCCAGGGCGGTGTGGGCCGAGAAGCCGTGGTAGTTGAAGCCGGTGTCGATCGCCTCGACACCGAGTTCCAGCGCGCTGGTGAGGATCAGGCGCTCATGACGAGATCGGTGTAGCCCGAGGACAACTCGGGGGTCAGGCTCGCGCACAGTTCCTCCTCCACCAGGATCTTCGCCAGGGCTCCCACCTCGGCGCCCACGACCTGGGCGGCCTCGTCCAGCCGCACCGGGTGGCCGCTCAGGAGCAGGCGGAGTCCGGGCATGGCCTTGGAGGCGAAGGTGAGTTTCTTGCCCGCGGCCACCACGGTGACCGTCTCCTGCTCCTCCTGGATCAGCGGAGGGAACTCGCTGACACACACCACGGCCTCAAGCGGCCCGAAGATCTCCAGGAAGGGGACGTGCCGACCGGCGGGGGCCTCGTGTTCGCGGAGCCGGAGGAACTCCGCCGGGCCGCGTGCGTCGAGGAGCCGGGAGGCCGCGTCGGTCAGCCGCCGTTCCTGGACCTGCTGCTCCTCCGGGCTGCCCCAGCGGTCGAGGTCATGGCGGAACACCTCCTCCTGGCGGGACCAGTCGGCGAGCCAGGTCAGCCAGCTCACGGCGGTGCGCTTGGCGAACCCGAAGGTCACGTGGGTGCTGTGGCCGCCGCCCCGGCCCGCCCGGGTGGCGGCGTGCCAGTAGCCGCGGGGGATGTGCATGACGTCGCCGGCCTTCATGGTGCCGGTCCACACGATCTCCTCGCTGGGGGTGTTGTTCCGCTCGGCGTCCCGGAACATGGGCACGGGCCGTGATGTGCCGCGTACCTCCCACTGCTTCTCTCCGGCGAGCTGGACGATGAGGACGTCGTGGTCGTCCCAGTGCAGGTCGAAGCCGGAGGCGTCGTTGGTGGTCAGGTACACGTTCGCCTGGACGTGCTCCCGGGACCACCACTGCAGGGCTCGGCACGTCACTTCCATCGTGGGGTCGAAGACGTTCGCCTGGTCCAGGACCAGCGTCGCACCCTCGCGCAGCAGGCTGCCCACGCGGCGCATGCCGGCCATCGGTATCGCCTGGCCCCGGGGCGTGACCTGCCGGTCCAGGTACGCGTCGGGGTGTAGCTCCTCGCCGCCCTTGAAGAAGCGGAACTGGGGGTTGGTCAGGCTCCGGCGCATGACCATGTCGAGCAGGCGCGCGGGCGTGAGCAGTCGGGTGACGAGCTGGGGGTCGCCGATGCTTCCCCGGGCGAAGTCCTTTCCGAGCGGGGCCGGGCCGTCCCACCCCAGTGCCTCTTCGACGGCACGGACCAGACGGTGCTCCATGGGCTGTTCCCTTCCTTGCGTCAGATGGG
Organism: Streptomyces sp. ATLC9; assembly: GCF_057196705.1. NCBI lineage: Bacteria > Bacillati > Actinomycetota > Actinomycetes > Kitasatosporales > Streptomycetaceae > Streptomyces > Streptomyces sp. ATLC9. The sequence continues at coordinate 4,127 of NZ_JBXUOY010000371.1, forward strand.
AGGTGGAAGGTGGAGGGGGGGCGGGGGGGGGCCCCCCCCCCCCCCGCCCTCCCTCCGCGAGTGAGGCGTTGAGCAGGCGAGTTGACTTTTTGTGACCGGAGCGCCACGCTTCGGCGTGGCGATGCGGCGTTGCGT
>NZ_JBXUOY010000372.1:0-4240 GCF_057196705.1 Streptomyces sp. ATLC9
CCCCTCTTCTGAAGAGGGGCGCCCCGCCGCCGGCGTTCCCGTCTCCGCGGCGGTCCGGCGGGTCTCAGTACGTGTAGAAGCCCGCGCCGGTCTTGCGGCCCAGGCGGCCGGCGTCGACCATCCGCTGCAGCAGCGGCGGAGCGGCGTACAGCGGCTCCTTGTACTCCTCGTACATCGAGTACGCGACCGAGGCGACGGTGTCCAGGCCGATGAGGTCGGCGAGCTTGAGCGGCCCCATGGGGTGCGCGCAGCCCATCTCCATGCCGTTGTCGATGTCCTCGCGGCTGGCGATGCCCGTCTCGAACATCCGGATGGCCGAGAGCAGGTAAGGGATCAGCAGCGCGTTGACCACGAAGCCCGAGCGGTCCTGGGCGCGGATGGCGTGCTTGCCCAGCAGCTTGACGACCGCGGTCTCGGCCCGCGCGATGGTGTCGTCGGAGGTGGTCAGCGCGGGGATCAGCTCCACCAGCCGCTGCACCGGCGCGGGGTTGAAGAAGTGGATGCCGATCACCCGGTCCGGACGGGAGGTCGCCACGGCCAGCTTCACCAGCGGGATGGAGGAGGTGTTGGAGGCCAGGATCGCGTCCGGGCTGGTCACCACCTGGTCGAGGATCTGGAAGATCTCGGTCTTGACCTGCTCGTTCTCCACGACCGCCTCGATCACCAGATCGCGGTCGGCGAACTCGCCGAGGTCGGTGGTGAAGGAGAGGCGCTCCAGAGTGGCGTCGCGCTCCGCCTCGCTGATCTTGCCTCGTGCGGCGGCCTTCTCCAGGGAGGTCACCAGCCGGGTACGGCCTATCTCCAGGGCTTCGCCGGTGGTCTCGGCGACCATGACGTCCAGGCCTGCCCGTGCGCAGACCTCGGCGATACCCGAGCCCATCTGGCCGCAGCCCACCACTCCGACGCGTTCGATGTCGGTCACATCGTGCCTTTCGCTGATCCACTGGTCCGTGACGCCGCCCCCGTACGGTTCCGGCCGCAGCGCCTCGCCGACCGACGTTACCGCGTCGAGCCGGGGAAACGGGCGGCCGGGGCTCGGCGGTCCCCGCCGGCCGGCCGTCCGGAAGACCGGCTCGTGGCGTGGGCCTCCCCGTTGACCTCGTGGGCGACGGAGCGCCGCGCGGTGCCCGGGGCCGGGCTCACGGAGGCGGTCGGTCATCCTCCGGCCGGGCCGGCGCCGCCGGTGTGACGGCCGCCGACCCTCTCTTGGACATGGACACGGCATCCTCGGACAGAGCCGACCGCGCGGGCGGTGCTGCGCCGACGGGCGCTCACGCGTCCGCTACGCACGGTTGCCGCCCGGCTACCCGGCCGGGATGATCGGGTGAGTCGTCGTCAGGAGGAGGCAGCATGGGGTTTTTCTCTCGGAGGACCTTCGGTGCGGCGGCGGTCGGAGTGCTTTCCGGTTCGCTGCTGACCGGCCCGGGGGCGGGAGCGGCGTCGGCGGGGGAGCGGGACGGGAGCGGCCGGCGCCGGCAGCGCCCGCAGTTGCGCGGAGTGTGGGTGGCGACCGTCGCCAACATCGACTGGCCGGCCAGGCCCGGGCTCGCCGCGGCCGAGCAGCGAAGGCAGCTGCTGGCACACCTGGACATGGCGGTCGAGCGCCGTCTCAACACGGTGTTCTTCCAGGTGAGGCCCACCGCGGACGCCCTGTGGCCCTCGCCGTACGAGCCCTGGGCGCAGTATCTCACCGGCACCCAGGGCGAGGATCCCGGCTGGGATCCGCTGGGCTTCGCCGTGTGCGAGGCCCACCGGCGCGGGCTGGAGCTGCACGCCTGGTTCAACCCCTACCGGGTGGCCAACCACACCGACCCCGCGCGGCTGGCGGGCTCCCACCCCGCGCGCCGACACCCGGAGTGGGTGGTGGCCTACGGCGGCAAGCTCTACTACAACCCCGGGCTCCCCGAGGTGCGTGCCTTCGTCCAGGACGCGATGTTCGACGCGGTGGAGCGCTACGACATCGACGGCGTGCACTGGGACGACTACTTCTACCCGTACCCGGTGGCGGGCGAGGTCTTCGACGACGACGCCGCCTACGAGCGGTACGGCGCGGCCTTCGCCGACCGGGCCGACTGGCGGCGCGACAACATCGACCGGCTGGTACGGGAGACCGCGCTGCGCCTGAGGCGGACCAAACCGCGCGTGCGCTTCGGGATCAGCCCCTTCGCCGTGTGGCGCAACGCGGGCACCGACCCGGCGGGCTCCGACACCCGCGCGGGCGTGGAGACCTACGACGACCTGTACGCCGACACCCGCAAGTGGGTGCGTGAGCGCTGGATCGACTGCATCGTGCCGCAGGTGTACTGGAACATCGGCTTCGCCGCCGCCGACTACGCGAAGCTGGTGCCCTGGTGGGCCGACGTGGTGAGGGGCACCGGCGTCGAACTCCACATCGGCGAGGCGCTGTACAAGGCGGGTGACCCGGCCCAGGGGCCGGCCTGGCACGATCCGGCCGAACTCTCACGCCACCTGGCGTTCTGCGGCCGCCATCCCGAGGTCCGCGGCAACGCCTACTTCTCGGCGAGACACGTCGCCGCGGACCCGATCGGAGCGATGAGCCGGGTGGTGGAGGAGCATTACGACCGGCCGGTGCGGGCGCCCCGCTAGCCGGTCTCCGGCAGTGCTTCCGCGTGTTCCCCCGTTCGGCGTGGGGCCCGGTGTCAGCGGCGCCGGGGCTCGCCGTGCTCCAGCAGGGGCTCGCCGTGGTGCCGCACCACGGAGTCGGGCCCCGGCGACATCACGGTCTCGTGTCCGTCCTCGAAGCGGACCCGGTACGGCGGCTCGCCGTTCGTGCCCAGTACCTCGATGATCTCCGCGACCCTCTCGTGCTGCCCCACGAACCTGCCGTGGACCAGCAGCAGGTCTCCCGCGTTCGCCTGCATCGGCGGTCTCCTGTCCGTGTAAAGAAGAAAATCCCTTCCATCCCGATTCTAGGGGCGGAAGGCGGCCGGGCGCCCGCGAGCGCGGAAGCGGGGAGACGGAGGGGAGCGGAGAGAAGCAGGAGGTGAGCGAGGGGGAGCGGATGGGAGACGGGGGAGAGGCAAAACCGGTCGACGGGCCGCACCGGGGCTGCCAGGCTCTCCAGCCATGAACACCCCGTACGAGATCTCCACCGACCCCGCCCGCCTCGACGTCGCCCGCGTCCACCGCTGGCTGTCCACCGACGCCTACTGGGCGCTGGGCCGCAGTCGCGTGAAACAGGAGACGGCCATCGCGGGCTCGCTCAACCTCGGGGCGTACGACCGGGCCACCGGCGAGCAGCTCGGCTATGCGCGGGTGGTCACCGACCGGGCCACCTTCGCCTGGCTGTGCGATGTCTACGTCGCCCCCGCCGCCCGCGGCCGGGGCCTGGGGAAGGCGCTGGTGGGAGCCGCGCTCGCGGAACTGGAACCCTGCGGGCTGGGGCGGGTGCTGCTGGCCACCGAGGACGCGCACGGCCTCTACGAGGGACTCGGCTTCCGCCGGCCGGCGGCTCCGGGGCAGCTGATGGCGCTGGTCCCCGGGTGATCCGGGCATACGTCCGAAAACAGTCCGCGCCCGACCGTCGAACAATCCGGTTCACGGTTCTACCATCCGGTAATGCACCTGCGGATCACGCTGCTCGCCGCCGCCCGCAGCTCGTCCCCGCTGGACGTGCGCTTCGAGGACGACCGTCCTCTGGACGCCGCCGGGTGGCGGGAGGCCGAGCGGGCCATCCCGGCGTACGCGCACCTGGCGGGCGCCGAGCTGCGCTACTGCTCCCCGACCATGCGCTGCCGCGAGACCGGGGACGTCCTGGGTATGCGGCCGCTGGCCCAGCCCGCGCTGCGCGAGTGCGACATGGGCCGGTGGCGCGGACGCACCCTCAGGGAGGTCGCCGCGGTCGAGCCGCGGGCCGTGGACATCTGGCTCGCCGACCCCCACGCCACTCCGCACGGGGGCGAGTCGCTGTTCTCCTTCATCCTGCGGATCGGCGAATGGCTCGACACCCGGCCCGGCGGCGAGGGCGGCGCCCTGATCGCCGCGGTCGCCGAGCCGACGGTGCTGCGCGCGGCCGCGGTGTACGCGCTGAAGGCGCCGCCGCACACCTACTGGCGGGTGGACGTCCGGCCGCTGTCGTCGGTCACCCTGGCCGGGTGGGCGGGGGACTGGACGCTGGCCATGGACCACTGACGCGCGGCGGGGGGGGGGGGGGGGGGGGGCCCCCCCCCCCCCCCCCCCCGCCCCCCCCCCCAACACCCCCCGCCGCGGGGCGCCCCCC
>NZ_JBXUOY010000373.1:0-4235 GCF_057196705.1 Streptomyces sp. ATLC9
CTCCGGCGCAGTGGTCCGGCCCCGCGCACCGGCCCGGCCGGCCGGGCACCGGCCAGCCGCTCGCGCAGACCGGGGAAGACGGCGAGGTGGTCGTCGTAGGCCCCGCGGCCGGCGGTGAGCACCGCCACGCCCACCAGGCCGTCGGCCACCGGGGTCACATAGGCCTCCGCGCCGTGGGCCCAGTGCACCTCGACATGGTCGCTCCAGGGGGTCAGTTCGAAGTGGCGTCGCAGCCCGTAGCGCGGGCGCGCCCGGTGCGGCCGGTCCAGGCCCAGCGCCCGGCGGATCGGCGAGTGCAGGCCGTCGGCCGCCACCAGATGGGCGGCCCGGACGCCGCCGGCCACCACGCCCCGCCCGTCCTGCTCGACGCCGCGCACGGTGCGCTGCTCGATCCGCACGCCCGTGGCCAGCGCCGCCTCGCGCAGCGCCGCGTGCAGCACGGTGCGGCGCACCCCGCGGCCCGGCCCCGTCCGGAAGACGGCGGCGGCCCGGCGGGGTCCGGCGACGTACCGGATACCCCGCAGTTCATGCCCGGCCGGGTGCACGCCGAGTGCGGCCAGGGCGGCGACGGCTCCCGGCATCAGCCCCTCGCCGCACGCCTTGTCCACGGTACCGGCGCGCTGTTCGAGGACGGTGACCTCGAGTCCTGCCCGGGCCGCGTGCAGGGCGGTGGCGAGCCCCGCCGGGCCACCGCCGACGACGAGCAGGTCCACAGCGGCGGTCCTCCCCTCGGCCATCTCAGGCCAGTCGCGCCAGTGCGGCGTCCTCGGTACGGACGCGGGCGGCCAGCAGCAGGGCGTTGAGCGCGGTGAAGACGGCCGCCGTGATCCAGGCCGAGTGGACCAGTGGCAGTGCGAGTCCCTCGACGACCACGGCGAGGTAGTTCGGGTGCGGCAGTCGGCGGTAGGGGCCCGCGGTCACCCGCGCGGCGCCGGGCACGACGATCACCCGGGTGTTCCAGTGCCGGCCCAGGGTGGCGACGCACCACCAGCGCAGCGCCTGCGAGGCCGCGACGAGGACGAGCATGGTCCAGGCGAGCGCCGGTACGGCGTCCGGCCGGCGCACCCACACCTCCACGAGCGCGCCGGCGAGCAGGCCCGTGTGCAGCGCCACCATGAACGGGTAGTGTCCCCGCCCCAGTTCCACACCGCCGTGCGCGAAGCTCCAGGCGGCGTTGCGGCGGGACACGGCCACCTCGGCGGCCCGCTCCAGGCCGACGACCGCGACCAGGGCGGTGAACAGCAGCTCGCCGTTCATCACGCACCGCCCGGGGCACGCAGAAGGACGAGTTCTGAGCAGAAGCCCGGGCCCATGGCGAGCATCAGCCCGTAGGAGCCGGGCCGGGGCGGGCGGTTCGCGAACGTGTCGGCCATGACGTGCAGTACCGAGGCGGAGGACAGGTTGCCGATCCGGCGCAGCGAGTCCCAGGTCACGCCCAGGGCGTCCGGCCCGACCCCGAGCGCGTCCTGCAGTGCGCGGAGGACCTTGGGGCCGCCGGGATGCGCCACGTACCAGCCGATGTCTCCGGCGGTCAGCCGGTGGTCGGCGAGGAAGTCGCGGACGTCGCCGCCGACGTACCGGCGCACCAGGTCGGGGACCGAGGCGTCGAGCACGATCCTGAGCCCGCCGGGGCCGACATCCCAGCCCATCGCGCGTTCCGAGTCGGGGTAGAGGCGGCTGCGCGAGGCCAGTACGAGGGGCTGGGCGGGGTCCTCGGAGCGCGCGAGCGGATGCTCGGGGCCGACAGCGACCACCGCCGCGGCGCCGTCCCCGAACAGGCCTCCGGCCACGAGGTTGGCGACCGAGGCGTCGTCGCGCTGGAGGGTGAGCGAGCACAGCTCGACCGACATCAGTACCGCGGCCCCGTCCGGCCGGCCGCGCAGCAGGTCGTGCAGGCGGGCGAGGCCGGCCGCGCCGGCGACGCAGCCGAGGCCGACCAGCGGCAGGCGCACCACGTCGGGGCGCAGCCCGATCTCCGCCGCGACGCGGGCCTCCAGCGAGGGGACGGCCAGGCCGGTCACCGTGCACGACACGACGCAGTCGACGTCGGCGGGGGCGAGGCCGGCGTCCTTGAGCGCCTCGACGACCGCGCGGCTGCCGAGTTCGGTGCCGACCCGGATGAACGCGTCGTTGGCCCGGCCGAAGTCCTCCAGCCGGGCGTACTCCTTCAGCGGGAGCGCGGTGTGCCGGGTCTCGACGCACACGTTGCGGTGCAGCCGCTCGACGAGACCGCGGTCGGCGGCGGCCGCGGTCGGCATGGTGGTGAGGAACTCGGTGATCTCCTCCTGCCGGTGGCGGTGCTCGGGCAGGATGCCGCGAACGCTGAGGACGCGTGTGCTCATGCTGGCTCCCGGGTTCGTCCGGTCGGGCGGGCGGATACGGCGAGCGCCCGGCCGAGGCCGAACGCGACAGCGGGGGTCAACCGGCCCCGGGCGAGGCCGAGTTCGACGAGGTCGTCGAAGACGCGCCGGTCGGCCGCGGAGGCCCGCAGGGCGGCTTCGACGGTGCGGCGGCCGCGGGCGAGCCGGGCCGCCAGGGCGGTGTGGCGCAGATGGGGCAGGAGGATCCGGCCGGTGGCGCGGGCGTACCGCTCCCCGGCTCGTTCGGGCCTCCCGTCGCGGCAGGCCGCGGCCGCCGCGCGTCCGGCCGCGATCCCGGTGGCCACCGCGTAGTAGATGCCCTCGCCGGTCAGCGGGTTCACCAGTCCGGCGGCGTCACCCGCAAGCAGCACCCGGCCTGCCGGAGGCCGCCAGCGCGCCGTCGAGAGCGGCAGATGGTGGCCGGCCCACTGCCGCCCGCCCTCGGCCGCGCCGGGCAGCAGCGCATCGAGCCGTTCGAGCAGCCCGGCGCGGGCCGGCGCCGTACGGCCGGTGTGGATGACCTCGCCGTACCCGACGTTCGCCAGACCGTCGCCGCGGTCGAAGGACCAGGCGTACGACGGCTGGTGCCGGGTGCCGAACTCGATGACCTGTACTCCGCGCCGCCCGTGCGCGACCGGGGCATAGCCGCGCAGCGCCAGGGCCGCCGGGCCGCGGGGCAGGCCGAGTGCGCGGCGGACGGCCGAGTGGGCACCGTCCGCGCCGACGACGACCGCGGCGGAGATCTCCCCGTCCAGGACCACCGCTCCTGTGCGCTGCCGCAGGTCGCGGACCCGGTGCCGCAGGAGGTGGGCGCCGGCCGCGACCGCGGCGCCGGCCAGCCGGGCGTCGAGGACCCTGCGAGGCACCACCCACGCCGGGCGGACCATCGGCCGCTCGGCGGTCAGGCCGCCGAGACCGAGGCGGAGCCGGCCGACCGGAGTCCGGTCGTCGAGGAGACCGGTGACACCGGTCTCGGCGAGGAGGTCGAGGACGTGCGGGGCCACCGCGTCTCCGCAGGCCTTGTCCCGGGGGAAGTCCGCCCGGTCCAGGAGGACGACACGCAGTCCGGGGTCGGTGTGCAGCGCGCCCAGGGCGGCGGCGGCGCCGGCCGGCCCGGCGCCGACCACCGCGAGGTCCCAGTGCGCGGACGCCGGCGCCATCAGCCGGCCGCCACGAGCAGCGCGACATCGAGCAGGGCGACGGCCACGGCCGCCCGGAAGGGGGTGCGGCCGTGCGCGGTCAGGGTGAGCAGCGTGAGGGCGGCCACCGGCGCGAGGGCGGCGAGCGCCCAGGCCGGCGGGCTTCCGGCGGGACCGAGCACGGCGAGCGGCGAGGCGGTGGCCAGAAGGGCGGCGGCCAGGGCGCGCGAGGGGCGTTCGCCGATCCGGTGCGGCAGGCCCCGCACTCCGGCGCGTTCGTCGTCGGCGAGGTCGGGCAGCGTGTTGAGCAGATGCGCCCCGACCCCGAGCGCGGCACCGGCGCCGGCGGCCCACGGCGGCGCCCAGGCCTGGGCGGGTCCGGCGAGGGTGACCACCGAGGGCAGCGCCCCGAAGGCGCAGGCGTACGGAGCCCAGGACCACCGGGTCGCCTTCAGCCCGAGGTTGTAGGCGTGGCCCGCGCCGGTGACGAGGAGGATGTTGACCAGCGCGGCGCGCGGCCCGGTGAGCGCGGACAACGCGAGGCAGGCGAGCGCGGCGGCGGCCAGCGCGCGCAGCACCGAGCCGACCGGGAGACCTCCGGTGGCCAGCGGTTTGTCGGCGCGGCCGGCGGCGCGGTCGCGGGAGAGGTCGCGCAGATCGTTGCCCCAGCCGATCGTGAGCTGGCCGGCCAGTACCGCCGCTGTGACCGCGGCGGCCTCCGGCGGGCGCAGCCCGC